>VBOM01000339.1 GCA_005877535.1 Nitrospirota bacterium
CTGTTCCAGTTCAGAATGGCTTTGTCAGAGGCTTGGGCGATGGAGAGGGTCGTCGGCGAGACTTTCTGAATCGTGGCCTGCCCGGCAACGACATGTCCCTCGGTTGGGAGCGCGGCGGCAAGCGTCGGCAACAGGATCTGGATGGAAGCCAGGACCGCACAGAGTAAGCGATATCCCCCGGAACAGTCCGTTCCCCTTCGAGCACCCTGTCTATGTCGTCTGCGAATTGTCATGTGCCATTACCTTCAATGAGAAGTGTGGCGCCCCGCTCCCAGGACCGCATGACCAAGAGGGAGTCCCTCCAAAGAAGGGTGTTTCAGCCGAAGTGGTCGGCTGACGCAACGGTTCTGCTGATGTTTCGAGAATCCCAAGGCATAGTCGTCCGTGACAGGTGTCTGGTCTATGAGAATGTGTCGTCTAAAAGCGAGTCATAACTTGGAAATAGAACATCGGCGAACGGTCGCCGGCAATCGTGCCGCCGATCGGCTTCGGGCCGATGGGGAACCCCAGGTCTAGTCGCACACTGCTGCTGTACCACAGCAATTGCGTCTGCAAGCCCACGCCGGTACCGGTCATGCTGGTGGAGCGCTGCTCGCCAGGTGATGGATTGCGCAGGAGGCCGGCACCGTAGTCGATGAAGATGGCGCCTTGGGTCTCTTTCAGCGCTGTCGGCACCAAGGACGGAAAAAAGGGAATACGCGTTTCGGCTGATACGGTATAGCCTTCGTCGACGAAGCGCTCACCCAACTGATAGCCGCGCACAGAATCGGGTCCGCCGAGGAGCATCTGCTCAATGACGACGACGGGGCCGGTGGTAATTTGGCCGCTCCCTTTCACGACCAGCAACACATTGTGGCCCAGACTCTGGATGCGCCCGGCGGCGAGGGTCGCTTTCGTAAAGCGGTTGTCTGCGCCTTGACGGGTCGATTGAACGGAATTGTCACTCATGCCGCCGAGAAACTGGCCCAGCCCCTGAAAACCGTAGACGGAGGCGTACCACCGGCCGGAGAGATCCAGGCGGTCCCAATTCACGCCGAGTTTTAGTGCACGAATGTTGTCGTCGCTGATCAGATTGTCGAGGAGCGTGAGTTTGTTGTGCTTGGCGGAGAACCCGACTTCACCGAGGATATTTTGAAACCGAGATTTGATGAAGGGATGGGTCACCGCGATATCGCCGGTGGTAATGTGGCCGCGAATATTGAGGAAGTCCAATTGGCCCCCAACATCGAATTTGCCGTCAGAACCGCCGACCACCAGCTTGGTGCCATGGACGCCGATCGGCATACTGTAATTGGCCATGCCGAAGAGCAGTTGGTTCGGGTGGTTGCCCATGATACCGTTGAGGGTGAGGGTGCCCCCGTCCACGAGCACGTTGCCGACCTCGACACCAGCGCCGAACCGATAGCGAGAAATATTGTTGAATCCGTAGTTATTCATGTCGAGCATGAAATGCAACGGCCGCTTGTCTTCAGCCGTGACGTGCACGTCGGTGGCGCCGGCGGATTTCCCCGGCTCTAGCGTGGCGGAGGTCTTCAACCCTGGATACTCGTTCAGCAACAGGAGCCCGCGCTCCAGGGATTCGTTCCGGGGGACGTTTTCTTCCATGGCTTGGGCGAAGTGACCCGTGATGAACGACGAAGAGTAATACTTGTTGCCGGACACGGTGATATCGCCGATGCGACCTTCGAGCACAGCCAGTTCCACGACGCCGAATGTGACCTCTTGCTGCGGGACGTAGGCCAAGGCGAGGGTATAGCCCTTCTTCCGGTAGTAGTCGGTCACGGCCTGGGCGGCCGACTCCAATAGCGGAAGCTCGAGGGCCTGCCCGATGTACGGTTCGGTAATCGATTCGAGCTGTTCTTTTCCGATGACGGTGTTGCCGTTGAACAAGAAGCCTTTGATAATGGCGCTTCGGGCCGGTTGCCGGCTCGATTCCGGCGTGGTCGGCGCAGATCGTTCCTCGATGGCTTGTGCTGGCGTTGGAGGTGACGCAGGGACTGTGACTTTCGGGGGTGGTGCGGGATGCTCGACGATCGACGGGCTGACCGGTTCTGCGTTGGGACCCGCCGGGGATTCGAGTACAGATTTCGTCGTAGAATCCTTCGCAGGCGGCTCCTGGCTGTATCCGATCATGGGCAAGCAGAGGACGAGCATCATGGTAAAAAGTTCTGCTGGTTTGACTCGCCGATGATCGGGAGTCCAATCGCTCTTCATGCACTCCCCTCTGATTCGTCGTTCGCTGGTGCCGTCGCTTGTTGTGGATCTGGTGAGGTCCGAATGGGCTAGACCGTACTCATGCAGCTGGTGTACAGTGCATCACTGCGGTGTGCGCAGGCCCCCAACATCAATGAGTTCCCGTATGTTCCGATCGTTACTCGTCGTTATCGTGTTCCTCTCTTGGTCGGCAGGTTGCGCGACTCCTCAACCCACACCGGTCGGTGCGAAGCCGGATCCGGAACAACAGCAACCTCCCCCCGAAGTGGAACGCACGCCCCCACCTAAACCTCCTCCGACATTCTGCCCGCCGGCGATGCATGGATCGTGCTAGCGTCAGACTATTGCCGACATCCAGAGATTGGAATAGTTGAATATACGTAAGATTCCAATATAG
>VBOM01000340.1 GCA_005877535.1 Nitrospirota bacterium
TGTGACGAAGATTGCTCGTGTAGCGAGCAGCACCGGTGTCTTGCACATAGTCTCTACCTAACACAGGTCTCGCGGGCTGGGCAAGATGGCAACCTTGACGCTCATGGACCAGGTCGTTATGCTGACACATTCACCGGCGACATCGACAGATCTACTGTCCCTCACTATCACGAGATCCGCACTGACCGACTCATGAATTCTCCCGCACAGGCTCTTGCAGACTTTCGTTCACAGGTCACCCAGCTCTTGCAGGAACGCGACAAGGAGTGGGAAGCCTCACGCAAACTTGTCGAGGCAAGGCAGCTCACTGCGACGTTGAACCGGTTGATCGAAGAAGCCCGCCGCGTCGACCTTCCGGTCATCATCCGAGACGCGGTCACCCTGGCGTTGGGAAACTCAGAAGCCGCACGAATTCAGGATCTCCCCGGCCCCCGTCTCAAAGAACTCACAGGGCTCCCCCCGACAAAAGCCGTGCGGGCCCTCTGCGTGTGGTTCGGCGTCATAGAGGGCCCGACGTCTCACTGGCCAGTGACCTCCCTGCGAAGCGAAGAGATTGAGGCCTTCGCCCACTCCCACTTTAATCCCTTTGACCTGCTGCTCGATGCGGATGTGGCCTCCCTACTCGATCTGGGGGCGGGCGACCTCTCCTTTGCCACGGAACTGGTCGAGCAATACGTGGCCCCCCTTCAACAGCAACAGCGCGAGTTGATTCTCCATAGCCTCGATCGGCTTCAGCCAGGCTCAAAGCTGGGTGGTCCACTCCATCCGGAACGGGAGCGACTCAACGGCCTGCGATCTCGGACTGGGCTCTCGTTTCAATTCTACGGCAACCAGGACATGTTCGGCATGGGGAACCTCTACCAGGCTGGCAAGCTCGCTCCCCGTTATACGATCACGACCTGCTGGGCTCCCGCGACACCCACGTTTGCCTACGAACCGACTCGATTGTCCGATCAGATCATCGCTCAAGAGCTTCGTCGAACCAAAGGCACGTTTCGACAAACCCTCTTTTCCGGCGAAGGGGCCTTGGAGGTCCTGCATGGAGACCGCGCACTGCTCTTTCCGCCATGGAAGTTCGAGATTCGAGGTCCCCTTGTCCTGCTCGACCTGCTGGCGAGCCGAGGTCTCTTCTGTGTCCTCGGAGCCGTCGATACCCAGGTCTTCTGGGAAATCTTGGCACAACTACTCGACGACGCCCGTTATCGGCCGGACAATCAGCCGTTCACATCAGACAATCTCCAGAGGATTTTCGGCGAGGTATTTGAGCGGCTCTCGAGCCTTGCGCTCGGCGAGACCCTGAACCTGTCAGATGGCGGCTCGTTACGAAGACAAATTCCCCGAATCCTTCCCCTTCACCCGCCACAGGACCCCTCCTATCGTTTCCGGTCCGTTCAGATTCGCCGTGGAGCCGACTTCCCAGGAATTCCTGCCAGCAGTACCGCCAGACGGTTTTCTGACATGGACGAAGAAAGCCCTCCTTGGATGCTAATCCTCGTACCAGAATAGACCAGAACTGGAACAGCCCGCTGGCGCAAAGCCCTACGAGTCACCCTATCCAGACCGGTCGATGCAGGAACTCATGTGAAAATTGACCATCTACGGACCCTTTGTTAGACTTCGATCGTGTCAGATCACCATGCATCCCTGAACTACCAGGCCCGCTAATCCCAACATGAATACAGCTCACACCATCCGGTCGATCCAGGACAATATTGCGCTGGTCATCAAGGGGAAGACCCACGTTATCGAGATGGCGGTGGTCTGCCTTCTGGCCCGTGGCCATCTTCTGCTCGAAGATGTTCCTGGTGTCGGCAAAACTACGCTGGCACACAGCTTGGCCCGATCGATTGACTGTTCATTCAAGCGTATCCAATTCACCAGCGATCTTTTACCTTCCGATATCGTCGGCGTCTCCATGTTTAACCGGCAAAAACAGGGATTTGAATTCATTCCGGGTCCGATTTTCGCGAACGTCGTGCTGGCCGACGAGATCAATCGCACTACGCCGAAGACCCAGAGCAGTCTCCTGGAAGCGATGAGCGAAGCGCAGATTTCCGTCGATAATCAGACACACCCGCTGGAGCAGCCCTTTATGGTCATTGCAACGCAGAACCCTGCCGAATATCACGGGACGTTCCCTCTTCCGGAATCCCAACTCGACCGGTTTTTGATGCGCCTCTGCATTGGATATCCCGCACTCGAGGAAGAGAGGAAGGTGCTCAAACGTCCGCATTCGTTGCATCCAGCTGAAACACTGGAAGCGGTGCTGTCAGCCCACGAAGTGTTGGCATTGCAGGCCCGCGTGGATAAAGTCCACATGGAAGAGAGCTTGACGGACTATCTGCTCGCGATTGTTCAAGCAACCCGTCAGAGCGAACTCTTATCCCTGGGAGTCAGCACACGCGGAGCGATGGGGCTGAGCAAGGCGGCCAAGGCATTGGCGGTCGTCCGCGGACGCGACTATTGCCTCCCCGACGACGTCAAAGAATTGGCACCGATTGTGCTGTCCCACCGCGTCATGCTGAACCGGACCCATGGCATGCGGATACAGAGCTTCGAACAGGCGGAGCGTATGGTGCTCGACATCGTGGAAACCGTTCCCGTCCCTGTCTAGCAGAATGTGGCACAACAGCAGAACCGTCACGCAGGATGCTCAAAAGGTCCGTTCAGCAAGGCCGCAGCGAGTGAAGGCCGGAGGCGTACCCTCGGGGTGCGTTGAGGGTCTGAACGATCCGAGAACGAAGCTGGCGGACTTTTTCAACATCCTGCCACCTGGCCAACTGAATGAGCGACCCGCGTGAAGCCCTCACTCCTCAACCTCCGTGTCTCCCCAGCCTTTTTCTTCGTCCGGGGTATGTCTCGATGGCGGTCGATTCGTCTCACGTCTGAGGGGACCAGGTTTCTTCTCTTCACTTTCGGGATTGGGCTCGCCGCAATCAACACCGGCAACAACCTGTTCTACTTACTTCTCGCGATGATGCTCAGCCTCATCGTGATCTCCGGATTGCTCTCGGAGCATTGT
>VBOM01000290.1 GCA_005877535.1 Nitrospirota bacterium
TTTCCTCCACAAGGGGGCCTGGTTGATCTTCGAATGCACGCAGCTTTCTCATTCACCGGCCCACCCACTGGCAGATATTTTTCACCCGCCCTTCCCTCAAATCGCTTCGCGATCGATCTCCTTAACGTGCCATTAACCCAGGCGGGGATCTTCCACTTTTCCTCACTTTGCCGTAAAGGGAGCGGCTAGACTGTCCTTTACTGCGCGTGTCAGATAGAAGATAGGGCCAGGCTCTGATATCTTCACAATCGCGAGGTGAGGAGCATCAGCCTGGAGCGCCGTTCATGATTCACATCAGACCAGCGACCGAAGCGGATTTCGCAGCCCTACTTCACGTTCAGGAGGCCGCGTTCGGGGAATACGCCAATGTCTATCAAGTCAGCGGGTGGACGACGGAAACGCTCGATAGCCTGAAGGCAGATGCCATGGAGAAACAGATCTTGGTGGCAGAGGAGGAAGGAGTGGTTGTCGGATCAGTACGCTTTTGGATTGTGGCAGGCGTGTGCGTGATTCGGTTGTTATCAGTGAGTCCCGCGCACCAGGGTCAGGGGATCGGGAAAGCGCTGATACGGGAGATCGAATTGGTTGCGACCGATGCCCATAAGTTCTTTGCCTGCACCATGCTGCGTACCGCCCGGAACATTCACTTGTTCATGAGCCTCGGCTACAAGGCGGAATCGATTCTCCCCGATCACTACGACCACCTGGACCTTATCTGCTTCGCCAAATACCGTTAAGCTGGATGCTGAAAAATTCCGCCAGCTTCGTTCTCGCTTCGCTCAGAAGCTCAACGTACCGAAGCGTACGCCTTCGCCTCTTCGCTCGCTGCGGCCTTGCTTGGGACAAGGCGCGTCTCGGTCGCGCTAGGGTTGGGCGGGTGAGACGTCTGGCCTTTTTGAGCATCCAGCCCGGTGTTCTCCTGTTGCCCTCGACGTGCGGGTCATTGAATTTCAACCGTGCCACAATAGTTTTTCCGCAGCCTGTTAGAGCCAAGCGCTGATGGCGTTTGGGCAAGGAGCAAGGGGCTGGGAACAAGAAGCTGATAATAAAAGCGCAAACTAGAGACGTCACTCGTGAAGCGTATCTCGTCTCTCGCTAGACCACTTCAGGCTTCACGGACGAAGAATACCGACTGCCTGCCTTCCTCCGTATTTTGAAGATCGCAATCTTCACTGCGCGCATCGAGACCTTCCGGTTCCTACACCTCTCTTTAGGGGAGTGGCCTAGGCTGCCCTTTACTGCGCGTAACATTCTCACCCGCCCAACCCCGAGCGCGCCGAGACGCGCTCTTCTCCCTGGCGAGCACAGTTTCATCTTGATCCCCTCTCTTCTTCACTATCCTTATAAAGGGTGGCCTGATTGGTCTCTTACTGCGCGCGTTCAACGAGGGTCTTCCGAGACCGCGCGTTGCGCGAGCACGAGAGACCAACAGGCTACCCTCCGCTACCAATCGGCTCCCAGCCGATCGATGACCACTTGATGCACTACGGAATACTTGCCCAGCGTTGCCAAATAGAGCGCCGTTTCCGCCACGCCGAACGGATCGATCATCTCGCTGCGGAGAATCTCCTCCGGTGATGCATCGACGAGACCGTCGGCCACGCCGCCTGGACAGATAGCGCTGACTTTAATGTGATGCTGGCGGCCTTCGTCGGCCAGTGATTTTGTCAACGCCATGATGCCGTGCTTCGACGCGCTGTAGGTGCCTGTGCCAGCCCAGGCCTGCACGCCGGCGACGCTCGACATGTTGATGATGATCCCCCCGCCCTGCTTCTTCATTTGCTTGAACCCGGCCCGGCAACAGAAGAACGTGCCGCGCAGATTCACGTTCATCACTTCGTCGAACGCCTTCGTTGTCGTCTCGGCTAACCGCCCGCCGGCAATGACTCCCGCGTTGTTCACGAGAATGTCCAGCCGTCCATAGCGCTTGACCGTCTCCTCGATCAATCGTTCCACCTGACGTTCGTTGGCCACGTCGGTTTGAATAGCCCAGGCCTCGCCGCCATCCTTCGTGATCTGCGCGACAGTCTGCTCGCAGAGCGCCATCCGCCTGGCCGTGACGACGACCTTCGCCCCTTCGGCTCCAAACCGCAGCGCGATCGCCTTGCCGATGCCACTGCTGCTGCCCGTCACAATTGCGACTTTCTTTTTCAACCGGTGCATGTGTTCACCTTTTCCCTATACTTCTCTTTAAGGAAGTAGCCAAGGCTGCCCTTTACTGCGCGCATCGAACGAGCAATTTCCCAACTCTTTACCCGTATCCAGCGAGGCGGCTGGTGTGGTCTCCATTGCGCGCATCGAGCGACCACCGCTTCATCGTGGGGGCTCTGCGAGCACAGAGACCATGCCAGCTGCCTCGCCACTCCCCTTCCAAGCTCGCTTGTTTTCCTCTTCACAGGGTAGCCTGGTCGATCCTCGATTGCGCGCGTCGAACGATATAAATGATTCCTCGAAGCTCGCTCGTGATCTCTCAGGGATGGGGGCTGATTGATCTTCCAATGCGCGCGTCCAACGAGGGCCTTCTCAGGCCGCGCGTTGCGCGAGCACAGGAGACTAACGGGCTACCCATGCCTTCCCCTTAATCCTCCGGTGAACCTGTGTCGTCGTAGTATTTTTCGCGGTAGATGGGGCACAGGCCTTTCTTCTGGAGCAACGATGTGGCGTCGGCGATCATGGCGCTGTTCCCGCAGAGATAGACGGCGAGATTCTTGACCGAGGCGATCCGCTTCTCGATTAGCTGCAGGACGCGGCCGGATTCGCCGGACCAGCCTGCCTCGGGACGGGACAGCGTCGTGATGGCCGTGAGGGTCGGCGTCCGCTTGGTCAATTCAGCTAACTCCTCCTGATAATACAAATCCCGTTGGCAACGCAGTCCCCAGAACAAGGTTGCTTGTCTCGGATCGGGACGTTCCGCATTCGCAAGCAGCATGGAACGGATCGGCGCAATGCCGGTACCGGTGGCGATGAACAGCAGCTCGCGCCCCGGGTCTTCTCGCAGATAGAAATTCCCCGCCGGCCCCTTGAAGTGTGTCTTGTCCTCTTCTTTCAGGTTGAACAGATAGGTGGAACCCGGTCCACCCGGCACTAAATTGAGCAACAGG
>VBOM01000291.1 GCA_005877535.1 Nitrospirota bacterium
GTTGGTCAGATCACCTGTGCGAATGATGAAGGCAGCGAGGCTTGGGCATCGATGTCCAGGGGTGCACGGAGCCCTGCGCGAAGCGCCTGCCTCCCTGCCGCCGCAATCATCGCGGCATTGTCGGTACAGTAGGCACGCGGGGGAAGACTCAGCTGTAGGCTCTCGGAAGAAGCTCGTTGCTGGAGCAGCGCGCGTAATCGAGAATTGGCGGACACGCCTCCAACAACGGCCAACGCACGAGCACCGGATGACCGAACTGCAGCAAATGATTTTTCGACCAAAACGGCCACGATGGCCTCCTGATAGCTGGCCGCCAAGTCAGCAGCGTGGGCCGCGCGGGACTGCTCAGGCATTGCTTGAAGTCTATAGAGCAAGGCCGTTTTTAAACCACTAAAACTAAATTCAAGGCTCCCCTTTTTGAGATAGGAACGGGGAAATGCAATGGCTTCTGGATTTCCCTTTAGCGCCAAGCGATCGATGGCTGGCCCTCCAGGGTATTCCAGTCCAAGCAGCTGAGCGCCTTTGTCAAAGGCCTCCCCTGCCGCATCGTCTCTGGTAGTGCCAAGGAGCCGGCAGTGACCGTTTGGTTCCTTATAATAAAGTTGGGTATGTCCACCAGAGACAACCAGCACCACACAGGGTAACGGAAATGCTGGATCCTGCAACCAGGCGGAGGCGATGTGGCCTTCAAGATGGCTCACGCCGACCACCGGAATATTCAAGACATAGGCAAGTGCTTTCGCATAGTTGACGCCGACGAGCAGAGCGCCAGCCAAGCCGGGTCCTTGGGTGACAGCGATTCCAGTGAGATCCGCCCATGCGAGACCGGCTTGTTGCAGCGCCTCCGCGGAGACAACTTCAATCGATTCAATGTGGGCACGGGAGGCGAGTTCGGGAACAACGCCACCGAATCGCCGATGAACGGCATGCTGTGACGCAATAATGTTCGCGAGGACTGTGCCGTCTGCGGCAAGCGCCGCCGCGGCTGTTTCGTCACATGACGTCTCGATACCAAGGATGGGTCCTGGTATCCAGTTTGAGGTGCGCTGTTCAACGGCCGTCATCATGAAATCTTTTCCAATTACGCAAACTGGACTGGCGAAAAAAGCGCTATTCTGAGGGATGCCAAATAACACGGCCCTTGTGGCCGCTGACGCCACAAGGGCCGTGTCGTACACTATGCGATGGCGCCACGCAGGTAGAGGGCTGGGTCACTAGACGCCAGCCATCGCCTCCTGCTCGATGAATGCCGGAGCACCGTCGCGAAGCACCACGCGGATCTTTCGGCATTCCTTGAATCGTCCTCTAATCATCTCTTCGGAGAGTGGGTCGCCGATCGCACGCTGAATCGTCCGGCGCATCGGTCTGGCTCCGTACAGCGGTTCGTAACCTTCTTTGATCAACCACTGCTTGACGTCGTCCTCGACTTCAAGCTCTACTCCCTTGTCGAGGAGGCGAAGGTTGAGTTCACCCAAGAGGATGTCGAGGATATTGTAAAGATGCGTTTTGTCTAACTGATGGAAGACTACGATCTCGTCGATCCGGTTCAGAAACTCCGGGCTGAACGAGCGGCGCAGTTCTCCCAACACTTCTTCCTTCTTATGGCGCTCCTGGTCGCCTTCCGTACTCTGAAATCCGAGTGAAACCCCCTTCTGGATTAACTTGGTCCCGATATTGGAGGTCATGATGATAACGCAATTCTTGAAGTCGACTTTGCGCCCGAGGCTGTCGGTCAGTACCCCGTCGTCCAAGACCTGCAAGAGGATATTGAACACATCGGGATGGGCCTTTTCGATTTCGTCGAACAGGACCACTGAATAGGGCCGGCGCCGCACCCGTTCGGTCAATTGGCCGCCTTCTTCGTATCCCACGTACCCTGGAGGGGCTCCGAAGAGTCGTGAACTGGTGAATTTCTCCTGATATTCTGACATGTCGATCCGAATGAGTGCATCTTCGCTATTGAAGAGGAACTCAGCTAACGTCCTTGCCAACTCGGTTTTCCCGACCCCGGTCGGTCCCAGGAAAATAAAGGATCCGATAGGCTTCCGCGCTTCCTTCAGGCCAGCGCGTGACCGCCGAATGGCTCTTGCCACGGCTGAGATCGCTTCATTCTGTCCGACCACACGTTTATGAAGGAATTCCTCCATGCGCAGCAGTTTGTTCGATTCTTCTTCTTCGAGCTTGAAGAGCGGAATGCCCGTCATCTTGGAGACGACATAGGCCACCTCCTCTTTCCCGATCGTCGGCTTGTTTTTTTCCTGGTTCTTCTTCCACTCGCGCTTGGATTCATCAAGAAGCTTGCGCAACCGTTCTTCTTCCTCGCGGTGACGGACGGCCTCCTCGAAGTTCTGCATCGAAATAGCCAGTTCCTTATCGCGAGAGACTTTCTTCAGCTCTTGCTCCATGGCCTTCAGCTCTATGGGCAGAGCATAGGTCTGCAATTTTGCGCGTGATCCCGTCTCATCAATCAAGTCGATGGCCTTGTCCGGAAGAAAGCGGTCGCTAATGTATCGATCGGACAGCTTAACTGCTTCGAGGATGGCTTCTTCTGAAATCTCGACACCATGATGTTCTTCGTACCGATCGCGAAGCCCTTGGATGATCAGCACCGTTTCATCGATGCTTGGCGGTTGGACGTGAATCGGTTGGAACCGTCGCTTGAGGGCTCCATCTTTCTCAATATGCTTTCGATATTCATCGAGAGTTGTGGCGCCGATACATTGGATTTCGCCCCGCGACAGTGCGGGCTTGAGCATGTTGGAGGCATCGATCGATCCTTCCGCGGCTCCTGCTCCCACCAAGGTATGGAGTTCATCGATAAAGATGATGATGTTCCCAGCCTGGACGATTTCCTTCATCACGACCTTCAGCCGTTCTTCGAATTGGCCGCGATATTTAGTCCCGGCGACTAGTGAACCGAGGTCGAGTGCAATGACGCGTCGCGAGAGAAGATTATCCGGCACTTCGGACTGGATGATTCGTTGGGCAAGAC
>VBOM01000292.1 GCA_005877535.1 Nitrospirota bacterium
GGATAGATGATGAGATAGTCGCCTATCCGATGCTGGAGCAAGCCCGCAAACTGAACATTAAGCGTGTCTGTGTCCACAAAGGACTTCCCATTGGGCCGGTGCCGGACTACAACCACCCCAAGGATTTGGTTAAGGCAGCAAGGGATTTCCCGGACATCGATTTCCTCGTCTATCACTCGGGGTTCAAGAGTACCTCGTCGGTGGATACGGTATTTGCGAAGACAGGCGAAATTCCCTGGACCACCGAGTTTTGCCGCATGAAGCAGGCGCAGCCTGGAATCAAGAATATCTACATGGAGCTCGGCTCGACTTTTGCGCAGCTCGTCACGACCCATCCGGCGGTCTGCGCGCATGTACTTGGGCAGATCATCAAAGCGTTCGGCGTCGATCACGTGCTCTGGGGAACAGACTCCATCTGGTATGGCACGCCGCAATGGCAGATCGAAGCCTTTCGGCGGTTCCAGATTCCAGATCAGCTGATCGAGCAGCATCGCTACCAGCCGCTTACGCGCCAGGTAAAGGAACGGATCTTCGGACTGAACGCGGCGCAAGTGTTTGGCGTCGATGCTACGGCAAAGCGGAATGAGTTACAGCAAGACGTTCTGGGGCAACTCAGGCTGAGCTATCTCGAAGAAGGTCCGGAGCCGAGCCGCAAAGCCTACGGATGGGTGGTGTGAGAGCCAGTCTGAATAGATGGAGGACGTGACGACATGAAAAGCGAAATCTTATATCCAGGGGCATTTCCCATGGTGCGGGTGGAATTGGCGGCTGGTGAGAACATCAAAGCCGAGTCGGGTGCGATGGTAGCTTGTTCCCCGACCATCGATATTGAAAGCAAGATGGAAGGCGGTTTTCTCGGAGCCCTGTCGCGAAAGTTCCTGACAGGGGAGAAGTTCTTCTTCCAGACGCTGCGCGCTAGCCGCGGTTCCGGCGAGGTGTTGCTGGCTCCTACTGTGCCCGGCGAGATTGTCATCTTGGAACTTGACGGGGTGAACGAGTACATGGTGCAAAAAGACGGCTTCCTCGCGGGCGCCGACGCAATTATCATCGAAAGCAAAATGCAGAGCCTGAGTCGTGGATTGCTGGGCGGAGAGGGTTTCTTCATTCTGAAAATCAGCGGGAAAGGGCTGCTCATTCTGAACAGCTTCGGGGCTATTCACAAGATCGAGTTGAAGCCAGATCAAGAATACATCGTGGACAATAGCCACCTGGTGGCCTGGTCCACCACGACCTCCTACAACATTGAAAAAGCCACCTCCGGCTGGGTTGCCAGCTTCACCTCAGGCGAAGGGTTTGTCTGCCGGTTCCGAGGGCCTGGACTCGTATACATTCAAAGCCGGAACCCGGGAAGTTTCGGAGCGTGGATCAGGCAGTTCATCCCGGTCTCCGAATAGCGGATGCTGAAAACGCCAGCCAACTTCGTTCTCGGCTCGAAACAATCCTCAACGTACCCCATACGAGGAAGGAGCTGTCTTGGCAGCTCGGGGAGGGAGGGTGGAAACTATTACGCCTGCGGCCTTGTTGGACCACGTTTTGAGCATCCGTACAAGGACTTTCACCTTCAATAAGTCAATCGTTAATTAACCGTGACTCACTTCTTCCCCAATGCCCTCTGTTTCGGTGACGAGTTTCCCGCTGCCGGTGCGCCTTGTCTGGTTCAAGTCGAGGACCAGGGACTCACCCTCACTTTTTCATCTGATCCTGCCGATGGCCAGCCGGAATCCGTCCCTTTCTCCTGTCTTACCGTCTCGGCTGGGGGTTTGGATCATGACCAGCTTGTCGTGAAATGGGTTGGGCAGAAAGGAGAACGGACGCTGTATCTGAAGAATCATGACGTGATTCGGGCTTTTCGGGAAACGATCCCTGACCATCTCGGTCTTCCACTTGCACAAGTTGCGGAGCAGGTGCGCCAGGTGCGTCACCGGAGCCGGCTCGTCTGGAGCCTGCTCGGCGGGGTGATCCTCGCCACGGTGGTGGGACTCTGGTTCGGTTCCGATCTGCTCGTCGAGCTAGCAGTGAGTCGGATCCCGGTAGAGTGGGAACAAAAACTGGGCGAATCCGCCTATCGGGATTTTCTCACCCATCAGGAGGTGATGAAAGAGGGCCCCGCAGTCACAGCGCTGGGAGAGATGACGCAACGTTTGACTGAGCAGATTCCGAATAATCCCTACAAGTTCGATGTGACCGTGGTGAAGAGCGACGTCATCAATGCCTTTGCGCTGCCTGGCGGGTTTGTGGTGGTATTCACTGGGCTCATGAAAAAAGCAGAAAGCGGCGAAGAAGTGGCGGGCGTGTTGAGCCATGAGCTCAACCACGTGCTGCAGCGGCATGGGCTTGAACGGATCCTGAAAAGT
>VBOM01000195.1 GCA_005877535.1 Nitrospirota bacterium
AAAGATATGCGGCCGGAGTTTGACGAGCTTAAAGAAGAGATCGTCAGGCTCGGCGGGACGAAAAAGATCCGAGAATTGCTTGCGGCGGAGGAAGACACAAACCGCCAGGCCTTCATTCAGAATCGGCGGCTCGTGGTCACCACGGCATCGCGAGTGCTGAGCGATCCCCTCTTCAGTCGCGTCCGGTTTGATGTCTTGATCGCAGATGAGGCGCCGTGGATTGCGGCGGCCCCGTTACTCGGCGCCGCCGGGCTCGTCCGCGAGCGGATCGTGATCAGCGGCAATCGGCGCGACATTGCGGCGGCCGGACTGTGGACCTCATGCGAGGCGCATCCTAGCCAGGGCTATTCATGAATACCTATTACGTCCTCCGATCCTCTTGCCCCACGAGGTTTTCCCGTTCGGCCACCTCGACGGGCTGCACATACGCCAACATCGGCCTTCGATCTCGAACGCCTCGCGACGGCATTCATGAATAATCCGGACCAGATAATGTAGGCCCATTGCTTGACGGAGGCCTCAATAATTCAGGATAATTCGCTTCCGCCTTGATGTGCCGAAGTGGCGAAACTGGAAGACGCACTAGATTCAGGGTCTAGCGCCCGCAAGGGTGTGCGGGTTCAAATCCCGCCTTCGGCACCAGAAAAACGCTAAACGCAGCCACCAGAGCTGCGATTCAGCGCTAATGTCTCCAAGAGAGATTGTGGCACTGTTTCATCGAGCTACACCGTTTTGGAGTCGTTATGGCTACGCTGTTCTTCCCTCGCAAGCGTCAATCCTTCTATCATCCCTCCATCATTCCTTGTCGCCTTCGTCCCTCCTTCAAGGGGCATGTCCGGGTTTAGAGAAGTCTCAAGACAAATGACCGTGACGAGGCTACACTAAAGTCATGGGCATGGGATCCTCGCGTGCAGAGAGTATTTGTCATCCTTTATTTTGAACGCTACGGTTCCTTGCGTTGAACGCCAGGAGCGAACCCATTCCCTTGCCTGAGAGGAGAGGCGTCACATGGATAAACAGTTCAACGGTCTTCTGCAAAGAAGTTCGACTATGATCACTTGTTGGTTGCTGCAAGCCTGTATCGTATTGGCAGTGGGAGCAGGGCTCGTGTCGTGCACGAAAGTGCAGAAAGATCAGGTTATAACCAAGTCAGCGCCGTTCAGTCAGTCGTTGATCCCCTGCCAGCCAGCAGGATTGTCCTCCACCGCAACGCCGGAATTTTGTGTGAATGTGACGGAAATACAGCTGTTCAGCCATGACACAAAAGCTGATGTCGGTCTGTCGCTCATGAACCGAACTGGACGCAGGCTCTTCATCACGTTGATCGGGTCCACTTCTCTGACAGACAGCAGCGGAAAAAAGTGGAATTCGGGGGATAGCAAAGGTCTTGGCAGTCCCAATAATCCGGTGCCGTTAGACCCAGACGGAGACACGCAGGGAACAGTCTCGTTTTACCAAAATGGACAGGCTCCTGCAGACCTGACCTTCTCGCTGCGTGGAGAAATTGGGATTATGAAGATGGACTCTCGCGGTCAAGCGGTCCCAGATCAGATTGCACTAAAACGCGGGATCAACCTCTCGGGAATTCGTTTCCAGCAACAGCCACCTCAGTCTACTGGCGCTACGGAACAGAACAAGGACACCAAGCTCGCCCAAATGTCTCCTCGGCGCGCTATCCCTACGACGCCCAAGTTATCCGCTTCGTCGAAGTCGTCCGCACCGGGCACAGTCGTGGGGGCCTCAGGCAGCGGGAAACCGAATAGCCAGAAGCCAGCATCGGCCAACGCAAGTCGTTCACTCGATCGAAGGTCGAATACAGTCGATTCTCCGGCGGGCGATGCCACGACAAGCAAAAGCGGATCGAAATCAGTCGGGAGCGGAGGATCGGGACCGGACGTGATCGGTTTGCGCATCGGCATGGCGCCTGATCAGGCCCGCGAGCTGTTCAAGTCGCATGGTTTCGGATCATCGACCAAATCCTCGAATAGACCCTTTGACAGTTATGCTGAGAGCTCGAACACACTGGCATTGAATCTTCCCGGACAAGCTCCGCAGTCTGTGCCAAACACGAAGTATGTAGCCCGGATATCCGGTGTAATTAATGACGCAAAATATCCTGCAACCGAGAGTTCGGGCGGTTTACTTACCGTATTCTTTGGGCCTGTTCCTGGACAGGAGGGAATCGTGTTGCTCAATCGGACCGAGTATATTGCGGCCAGCAAGAAGCCGACTTTTGACACCTCCGCGAAGACACTAGTGGAGAAATACGGGACTCCCACCGAGTTGCTACCGGATTCCCCCGGTATATATCGATGGCGATACGACAGTAATGGAGCACTGCTTAAACCCCTCCCCGCAACTAGTTTCGTCGGCTGCCCCAGACTGAGGCCGGGCGTCATCGAATTCCAGCCCCTAGAGTCCCCCCTGATGATTCAGGAGTATAAACAGTCGGCCCCCAGATGTGGTGCCATCTTCCTTGAGGTGGTCTTGGGGTTCGAAGGTTTTACCTATGCTGGGCCTGGGACGCTGATCAAAGACTACACCACTCACATGACGGGACTTGATGCGGCCATACGTGCGTTGGACGCTGCCAAAGCGATCGTCAATAAGGCTCAAGCGGAGGCGAGCGCTGCTGCAATCAAGAAGGGACAGCAGCAAAAGCCGGTTCTTTAGCCTTTTGCTCTGTGCGGAGAATGAATAAATAAGGGAGGGTCAAGCAGTGATCGGCCGCCCCGTGGGTATACCACAGCACTGCGCGCCTCAAGATGGGCTACGCAAGCGAGGTCAGAGGTGGTCTTCGTGAAGAGAGTCATCGTCCAGACCTATGGTCACGACAAATACTAGCGCACTCTTGCCGACGCGTTCCTGCCCGATGGCACCAACGTCAATCACGAGTTAGCCAAAAACTGCTGGTGGTGGTATCGGAAGTATGCGCCGGGGGATTCGGTGCTGGAAGGGTTGGAGCACGAAGTGCGAAAGGCGAAGAAAGGCTTGTGGGCCGATTCGCATCCAATGCCGCCGTGGGAGAGGCGGAAAAGGAGCAAAATATTGATGGCAGAACTGCCGGAGGAATCCCCTGCGCCTTGACGGTCTGAGGGGTCACGCCATACTGATCTTCCATGCGCGCCCTTTCCGTCATAACTCTCCTACCAGATAACTCCATCTCACCTCACTCCTGCTGAGGTCGCAAATCGTTGACCATCCCATTGCAAAGCTTGTGAAGTCCGCGTCAACAGTAAAGCCATTCGATTAGCCCCAAATCAAATCCTGCCTTCGGCATTATTCCTTCCTCCCCTTTTTGCTCTCTCGCCCGCATTATTCATGAACGCTTCTGCCGCGATCTCCGATCCGCTGCTGCGTACTTCGTCGCTCGTCGTTCGTGAAGCGTGAAGCGCGGGACGGAATCAGAGTGTCTGTGTCGTCACATGCGAGATACGAGATACGCTTCACGAGGAACGCACTCTCGGCACTTTCGCGACGAGCCGTCATGCATAGTGCGGGCAGAACTCTTCAAGAGTAGAATCCGTAGATTGGAAGGGGCGGGCATGGGCAAGTGAATTGCTTTGTTCGGCTCCACCGGAGAGCTAGAATTCCATGAGAATCGTGGTCAGCGGAGGAACGGGGTTCATCGGTCGGCCCTTATGTGCCTCGCTCTGTCAGGAGGGGCATCAGGTCACCCTCCTCACGAGAAGGAAGGAAGAGACACAACGATCGTGTGACTCAACCGTCGCGATCGTCGAGTGGAATGGTCGGGAAGCGGGAGCCTGGGAGCACTGTCTCGATGGTGCCGATGCCGTTATCAATCTCGCCGGTGCGCCGATTGCCGATGGGCGCTGGACCGATGCCCGCAAGCGACTCCTGACTGAAAGCCGGGTTCTCTCCACTCGTCTGCTGGTCGAAGCCATGTCCCGCCGATCCCTCAAACCTCGAGCGCTCACTAGCGCCTCCGGTATCGGCTACTACGGGGCCGGCGACGATCGTGTGCTGGATGAGGGTGCCGCGCGCGGCCAAGGCTTTCTGGCCGAACTCTGTCTTGCGTGGGAAGCGGAGGCGCTTCGGGCAGCAGAGTTTGGTGTGCGAGTCGTCATGTTGCGGACCGGCATGGTACTCGAACAAGACGGCGGTGCCCTGCCGAAGATGCTGTTGCCGTTCCAGCTCTTCGCGGGCGGCCCCATCATGCCGGGAACTCAGTGGGTATCGTGGATCCACCGGCGTGATCACATCGGATTGATCCAGTGGGTGCTCACGACGCCGAGTGTCTCTGGCCCTGTCAATGTTGTGGCTCCCGAGGCTGTGACGATGAACCGGTTCTGCGAGTTGCTGGGACGAGTTCTCCACCGGCCGTCCTGGCTTCCCGTGCCGGGCTTCGCGTTACACGTGGCACTGGGTGAACTGGGGACACTTATGACCACGGGCCAACGGGTCAATCCGGCGAAGGCGCTCTCCGGGGGGTACGTCTTTCATTACCCGACGCTGGAGCCGGCCTTGCGTGCGATCGTGGCGAAGGGATAAAAGAGGGAGTGCCATGGCCCCATTGATTGAGTATCGGCATGTGTCCACCAATGCCAACATGATTGCGAAGGTTCTCCTCTTGTCTATGGCCTGCGCAAAGACTCTAATTCACAAGGAGGGAGTCGAATGAACACGAACAGAAAGAACATGGCAGCGTTTCTCCTTCTTACCGTTATGTGTGCTCTGTCAGGCGTCACAAGTCAGGTGGTGGCTGCTGAGGGGCAGGACAAGTCAGGGAGTCAGACCCAGCGACCGCACGGGGATGATGCCAATCTACCGAATGGTGTGATAGGCGTATCGCTGCGTCTCGGGGCGGAACGTATCGGCGATCCGGCTTCGTTGTACGTGGCCCATGTGCATCCGGAGGGTCCTGCACAGCAAGCAGGCATCAAGCATGGAGAGGAAGTGGTCACGGTGAACGGTACGGCACTCACCGGTAAGACCTATGAGCAGGTAATGAAGATGGTGCGCGGGGAAGCGGGCACAGCGGTGAAGCTGGGCGTGAAGGGAGACGGGGTGGTGCGCGAGATCGTGGTCACCCGTATTGCCAGCCAAAAACTCTTCAAGGGCGAGATGGGATCACATGGGATGCCGTCGCGATAATCACCCGTCTTGAGGATATTAAAAAAGTCCGCGAGCGGCGTTCTCGCTTCGCTCAGAAGCTCAACGTACCGGAGCGTACGCCTTCGCCTCTTCGCTCGCTACGGCCTTGCCAGGGACAAGGCGCGTCTCGGCGCGCCAGGGATGGGCGGGTGAGAAGTCTGGCCTTTTTGAGCATCCTGCGCGTGGTTCTCCTGTTGTCCTAGATGTGCCGACCATTGAATTTCCACCGTGCCACAATAGTTTTTCAGCGGCCTGCTAAACAAGAGTGAGATCGATCGGTTGTCGCAGCAACAGGCTCACCGGCGTACGGCGGCCCCACACAGGTGGTGGACTGGTATCCCAGATCATGGGGTTGACGCGAACGCGAGGTTGAACCTTCAGCTTTCGCCCATCGTGGATCACCGGCAAGCCCGAGAGAAATAGTTAGCCCTCGGCACACAACAGGGGACGAGATGACGACCGCGCCGCTCCGTCTTGGCATCAGCCGTTGTCTCCTCGGCGAAGAAGTCCGTTTCGACGGGGGACATAAACGGGACACCTTTCTAACGGAGGTGTTTGGCCGCTATGTGGAGTGGGTACCAGTCTGTCCCGAGGTTGAGGCAGGACTGGGCATTCCTCGCGAAGCGATGCGGCTGGTCGGCGATCCTCAGGATCCCAAACTCGTGACGATCAAGAGTGGGACAGATCACACGCTCGCACTGGAGACGATGACCACGAACCGTATCGAAGAACTCAAGGAACTGGATTTATCCGGGTACGTCTTTAAGAAGGGTTCGCCGAGCTGCGGTATCGAGCGAGTTCGTATTTATAATGAGCATGGGATGCCCAGCCGGAACGGGGTCGGGCTGTTTGCGCGGGCCTTTATCGAGCAGTTTCCACTGATTCCGGTCGAGGAAGAAGGGCGGCTCTGTGATCCTAGGCTCAGGGAGAATTTTATCGAGCGGGTCTTCTGTTACCGCCGCTGGCAGGATCTCGTTCAGAGCGGAGTCACGAGGCAGGCCCTGGTGCAATTCCACACGATCCACAAATATTTGCTATTGGCCCATCACCCGCAGCAATGTGAGGTGCTCGGACGGCTGATCGGTCACACTCCTCAGCACCGCCCCAAGGGACTCGCCCACCGGTATGGAGAACTGTTCATGAAAACGTTGGCCGTGAAGACAACGGTGCGCAAGCACGTGAACGTGCTCCAGCACATCCTGGGGTACTTCAAGGAGCGGCTCGGCGCTCACGAGAAAGCCGAGCTGCTGGGCTTGATCGGCGATTATCATCACGGGCTCACGCCTCTGATTGTCCCTCTGACACTGATTAAGCACTACGTCCAGCTCTTTGACTTGAGCTACATTCGCGAGCAGGTGTATCTCAATTCGCATCCGAAGGAGCTCATGTTGCGCAATCATGTGTAAATTTTCATGTCTGATGAAAGGAGTGCGTTGATGGCGGCTGTGGTGCGAGGAGTGATTCTTGTGGGACACGGGGGTATTCCCAATGGTTGCCCGCAGGAATTGGTCACGAAACTGAAACGGTTGGAGGCTCAGCGGCGTGCCGCGAAGATGCCTCCCTCGCCGGAAGAAATCGAGCTGGATAGAAAGATCCGCCAGTGGCCGAGGACGCAGGAGACGGACCCCTATCAATCTGGACTTGAGTCAGTGGCTGCTCAGTTGCGAGCTAACCTGGGGGAGGTGCTCTTCGCCGTAGCCTACAACGAGTTCTGTGCACCGACGTTGGAGGATTCGGTGAAGGAGCTGATCAAGAAGGGCGCGACCCAGATTACCGTGACCACGACGATGTTCACGCCCGGTGGGTCCCACTCGGAGGTTGAGATCCCCGAGATCCTTGAACGGCTCCGGAAACAATACCCGGATATTGTGCTCCGCTATGCCTGGCCATTTGATTTGTTGATGGTTGCCAAGCTGTTGCGGGAGCAGGTGGCGCGGTTCAGCTGACGTTCCAGCCTACCGCACCGTGCAGTGAGCATCGAGCGACGCGGCCGCTCCTTGCTTACAGCTCGCTCCGGCCTCAGCCTTTGATCCCATCGATTGCACCGCGGGGCTTCCGGACGAGAGCGACACCGGTGAGGGCTGCAAGAGGGTGCCTGGCATGTACACCGACGTGATGTCGGAGATGAGGACTGACCTGGAGGGCTGCGGATAGTAAGTTGGAATGATCGTGTCGGGATTGAGATAGCCAAACGTGCTCCTCACGAGACCCGTCGCGAGACCCGAACCAGGCGAGCTGGCGATCGGACAGATGTTGAAGCAGACGAGCCCAGGCGGCACGTTCAACAGGGTGAGTGCATTGCTCGGAAGCACGATCCCGGTGAGGAAGGCCGAAATCCCCGCGACGGCGGTGGTCGCGCGAATACTCAGCGTGCCAGGATTGACGTTGACCATCACCGGTGCCGCTTGTGTGCCGACGACGCCGTTGAAGGCCTGTAATGTTGAGGCCGCACCGGCTGACACATTCGTACCCGATCCTGCCGCGCTGAAGACGGACCCTCCGTTGGCGAAGACGTTTACCCCTCCACCAGTGCTCAACGATCCCAAAGTGACATCTGTCCCGGCCGTATAGCTAATGGCACCGGTCCCGCTGGTGGTCGTTGCGGCGGCTGCCATCGTGATCGGGCCGGTCGTCGTCGTGACCGTGACGGCATTGGCTCCGTTGGCTGTGAGGCTGGTGAGTTGTGTTACCGAGTTAACTCCGGCCAGATTGAGGCTTCCTCCGGTCGAGGCCACTGACCCACCCACCGTCAGGTCGCCGGCGTTGGCTGAGAAGTTCCCGGACACGGTTGACGCATTCAGCGTGAGCGCATTGGCATCGGTCAAGGCCACATTGTTGCCGCTGGTGATGCCCACCGTGCTGAAGTCATTGGCCGCGTTCGCCAGGGTGATGTTGTTCCCTGCTCCCGCGGCGAGCGTCGTGGTGCCTGCGACCGTCAGTGCTCCACTCTGCGTGAGGGCGCCAGTGGTGGTGACGTTGAGGGTGCCGGACACGGTCGAGGCCGCGAGATTCAGCGCGGTGGCATCGGTGAGGGCGACGTTATTGGCGCTCGTGATCCCCACGGTGCTGAAGTCGTTGGCCGCGTTCGTCAGGGTGATGTTGTTCCCGGCCCCCGCTGCGAGCGTCGTCGTGCCGGCGGCCGTCACGGCCCCGGTCTGCGTGATGGGGCCGGTCGCGGTGATCGTGAGCGCGCCGGTGGAGGTTGCCCCGGCATTGGCGCTCACGCTGCCGATCGTCACCGCGTTCGCCTGTTGCCAGGCAATGTCCCCGCCCGTGAAGGTGACGGTGTTGAACGTATTCCCGGCATTGGGGAGCGTGATGTTGCCGCGCGTGCCGGCGGTGCCGCCCAGATCCGTCGCCGTCAGCCCCTGGCCCGGATTGAGGGTGACCGCCGCACTCTGCGTCAAATTATAGGTGTTGGTCACCGTGCCGGTGAAGGCAGGTGACGCGGTGGTCACACTCACCGTCCCGCCAAAATTATTCCCCGCATTCGAGAGGATCATGGCGGCCAGCAGGAGCGGCGCCCCGGCAAAGGTCGCCTTCGTGCCGGTCAGATTCACCGTGATGTTGCCGGCCGCCGGCAAGGCCAACGCGTTGAGGTTCGTATCCGCCGCCAGCACAAACGTGGAACCGGTCCCGCCGTTGAGGGTCTGCGTCCCGCCGATCTGGGTCGTGCCCAGAAGATTCACATTCCCAGCCGGCGTCAAGGTCGCATCGCCCGCCACGGTGAGGGTCTGTCCCAGGGGCAGGGTAATGTCCCCCGCCGTGGTGGTGGCGGTGAGATTACCGCCCACCGTCGAGGTCGCCAGCGTCAGCGCGCCGCCATTGGTCAGACTCACTGAGCCAAGGACCGGCGCGGCCGTGGTGTTGAAGCTCGCGTTGCCGGCGACCGCCAGTGCCCCCGACTGGCTGATCAGCCCGCCCGCGGTCACGTTGAACGTCCCGCTGACGGTCGAGGCCGCGAGATCCAGCGCATTCGCATCGGTCAAGGCCACGTTGTTGCCGCTCGTGATCCCGACCGTAGTGAAGTTGTTGCCGGCGTTATTAAGCGTGATGTTATTCCCCGCACCGGCTGCGAGCGTCGTGGTGCCTGCGACCGTCAGTGCTCCACTCTGCGTGAGGGCGCCAGTGGTGGTGACGTTGAGGGTGCCGGACACGGTCGAGGCCGCGAGATTCAGCGCGGTGGCATCGGTGAGGGCGACGTTATTGGCGCTCGTGATCCCCACGGTGCTGAAGTCGTTGGCCGCATTGGTCAGGGTAATGTTGTTGCCGGCGCCCGCGGCGAGGGTCGTGATCCCGGCCACGGTGAGCGGGCCACTCTGCGTGAGCGCCCCGTTCGTGGTGACATTCAAGGTGCCCGAGACGGTGGAGGCGCCCAGGACGAGGGCGTTGATGTCATTCAGTGTGACGTTGTTGCCGCTGGTGACGGCCACGGCACCCGTGAAGTTATTAGCATTGTCCAGGGTGATGTTATTGGCGCCTGCCGCCAAGGTGGTCGTGCCGGTGATGGCGAGGTTCCCGCTGTCAGTGATCGCTCCGCCAGCAGTGACGAGCAGATTCCCGCTGGCGGTCAAGGCCGGGAGTGTGACCGGCGCGGTATCGAAGGTCAGGGTTAGGTTGCGCAGGTTGGTGAGGCCGGCGAGGACCGGTACCGTCGCACCGGCATTAATGTTCCGCAGCCCGACATCGCGGAGATTGGCCTGGATACCGCCGAACGACACCGCGCCCGTGAAGTTGTTGGCCTGGATGTCGAGAAGGATATCGGAATTGGCGACCGTACTGGCGAGCGTCGTCGCGCCAGCCACGGTCAGCGCGCCTGTCTGCGTCAGAGCCCCACCCGTGGTCACGCCCAAGGTGCCACTCACGGTCGAGGCGCCGAGATCCAGCGCATTGGCATCTCGCAGGTTGACGTTATTGCCACTCGTGATGCCGACGGTGCTGAAGTTGTTGGCGGCATTATTGAGCGTGATGCTATTGGCGGCCCCGGCCGCAAGGGTCGTGATCCCG
>VBOM01000293.1 GCA_005877535.1 Nitrospirota bacterium
CCACGAGGGTCTCTTCTTCACCTGGATGGGTACTGCCTGCCACAAACAACTGTTCCTTCTCCTGAAGCCCGAGATGGGCCCTTGTCGCCCCAGTCTCCGTGAAGGCTAGTATCGGCTGGTCAAACTTGATGTTCCCTGTTCGCCTGACTCGCGAGGCCTCTGCTCCCAGCGCGATGATACGGTCGACGTCCCGGTCCGACTGCATCAGGCATAGGGTGAGCGTCTGCAACATCGTCCGGTAGAACGATCGCACGGGCGCCCACTGCTGCCGCGCAAAAGAGCTGCTCGAAAGCCGTCCGTTCACAAGGACAGTCGGCACACCGCGCCGACCTAGATGCCACAAGAGATTCGGCCAGAGTTCGGTCTCGACGAAAAGATAGAGGCAGGGTTGCAGTCGTTCGATGAACCGGGAGACGACCCAGGGGAAATCGAGCGGCGCATAACAGTGGTCTGCCACGCCAGCCAACCGGTGCTCCACGGCTTCCCGTCCAGTCTCGGTTACCGTCGAAACCACCAGGCGGCACTCGGGATGGCGGCGATGCAACTCGTTGACGAGGGGTGTCACCGCCACCACCTCACCGAGAGAGACGGCGTGAACCCAGATGACTGGTTGATCTGGTTTGGTTGGTTGGTCTGGTTTATTTAGTTTCTTTTGTTCGAAAAAACCGAACAAACCAAATACACGAGACAAACCAGATGAACCTTCTTGTAATCCCAGACGTTGAAGCAATCCGCGACGGCACCGTCGCTTGGCTAGCAGAACCGCCACGATGACCGGCGAAACGACCAGCAATACAATGTTGTAGAAGAGACGCCACATGGCTTTGCGCCTTAGACGTGATACGTGAAGCGTGAAACGACGCGCCTTGACCGCTTACCTGCAACGTCTAACGCCTCACGATTCACGTTTCACGGCTTCTTCTGCGTTATCCGTCAGGCGATTCAGGACTGTCTCAAGCTCCAGGCATGCCGCCTTCAACGCCTGTTCATCGGAATCTCGCGGAACCCAGATGGGGGCGCCCCACAGATAGAGACCTCGAGACCATGGATACGGGACCATGAACCGATCCCAGCTCGCGAAAAGTTTTTTTTTGAGCAACTGAAGGCCAGCGGCACAATCGGGAGCCCGGTCGCTTTCGCCAGCTGAACCACCCCGAGTTTCGCAACCTGGCGAGGCCCCTTGGGTCCATCGGGCGTCACCACAAGATCAACGCCGGATCGCCCAAGGCGGATCAACTCCCGTAAGGCAAGCGCCCCACCCCTGGTACTCGATCCACGAACCGCCCAATGCCCGAATCGAGAGATGATGCGCGCGATGATCTCACCATCATGATGCTGGCTGATCAACACGTTGGCCCCTGTTCCACGATAGCCGGTAGGGATCATAAGCTGTTGCGCATGCCAAAATGCGAGGATGATATGGCGGCCCTGACGATACAACGCATCGACATGCTCGTGGCCCTGCGAATCCATTCGCATCGACCGCCCTAGCCCTCGAATCACTGCAGCCCCGATTGGCGGGAGCACAGAGAGCTTCAGCCACTTCTCGACTCGCTGCACGGCGGGGTTACCCATCGGCCACATCTTGGAACTGCATCGCATGGAGCCGCTGATACTGTCCCCCGCGGCGAAGCAGTTCGTCGTGTGTCCCCACTTCGACAATCGAGCCTTGGGCCAGGACCATGATCCGATCAGCCCGTTGAATCGTAGTCAACCGATGGGCAATGACGACGGTTGTCCGATTTTTCATCAAATTGACGAGGGCCAGCTGGACGACCCGTTCGGACTCGGTGTCCAACGCCGACGTCGCTTCATCGAGGATGAGCAAGGGAGGGTCACGTAAGATTGCGCGGGCAATGGCCAAGCGCTGTCGCTCCCCGCCGGAGAGTTTCACCCCCTTCTCTCCTACGACCGTCTGGTACCCCTGCGGAAGACGCTCGACAAAATCATGGGCATAGGCCAATCGCACCGCCCGGTTAATGTCTTCGTCGGTCGTGCCCTCCCGTCCAAAGGCGATATTGTTGCGAATGCTGTCGTCAAACAAAACCACATCTTGCGACACCATGCCAATCTGCGATCGGAGCGAACGAAGGGTGTACGACTGAATATCGACCCCGTCGATGAGAATGCGACCGGCTGTCGGCTCGTAAAAGCGCGGGATCAGATTCACCAGAGTCGTCTTTCCACTGCCACTGCTGCCCACGAGGGCCACCATTTCTCCGGCGCGAATCGTCAGGTTGATGTCGGTGAGCGCCGGCACCGCCTGGCTCTCATAATGAAACGTCACATCGTCAAACGTCACCGACTGCGCAATCCGCGGCAACTCCAATTGACCCCGCTCCGCATCCTGCTCGGTCCTGAGGTCCAACACGCCGAAGACCCGTTCTGCCGCGGCCAGCGCCTGTTGAATCGAATTATTGGAACCGGACAGCCGGCGAATCGGCGAATAGGCCATGAACATCGCTGTCAGAAATGAGAAAAACGCCCCCGGCGTCATCGAGCCGTTGATCACGAGGAAGCCGCCATACCAAATAATCGCTGCGACCCCCACGACACCGATCACTTCCATATGCGACGACCCGAGGGAGGAGACCTGAATCGCCTTCATCGTCGTACTGAGGAACGAGCGGTTGCTCTGTTGAAATCGCTCCGCCTCTGCCTCTTCACGTCCATAGGCCTTCACCATGCGAATGCCGGATAACGTTTCCTGAAGTGTGGAGGCCATATCCCCCATCCGCTCCTGGCCGCTTGCCGCCAGCGCCCGCAACCGTTTCCCCATCCGCACCATCGTGAACACGGCCAAGGGAATGACAATCACCGAGAGACCTGCCAGCCGCCCATTCTGGTAGAAGATCACGCCCATCATGGCCAGGAACGTGAGCCCCTGCTGAAAAAT
>VBOM01000294.1 GCA_005877535.1 Nitrospirota bacterium
ATTCCGTCCTGTTGCGTTTGAGGCTGCTGCCCAAGGTATTGTCTCGCTGGAGTCCGATACTTCATCGGTTGTCCTGAAGATTCATGGCACCTTGGACCGTGTCGATTATCGCGTTGAGCCTCCGGCGGTCCGTATCGTCGATTATAAATTTAAGCAGGGGAATGAGATGACCGCCGTGGATCGCAACCTTGCCCTGTCGGCCTTGCGCGGATTTCGACTGCAACCACCGCTCTATGCCCGTATGACGCTGCCGTCGCTGCCTGCAGCAACCGATGTCCAATTGCTTTTCCTGGCTCCCCAGTGGAAGCAGCCGATCTCTCGCTCAACGTTTGACGCAGGTCTCTGGACCGGCCACACCGGTGACATGATCCGACAGACGCTCTCCACATTGCTCCAAGGTATCGGGCGCAGAGAATTTTTTATTCTTCCCGATGGCTATTGCGACTACTGTGAATTTTCAAGCGCCTGCCGACGCCACGACACCATGGCCTGGTGGCGCTCTTATCGATCGCCGCAGGCCCGAGTCTTACGCAAGTTGAGAAAGCAAAAGGTAAGCGATGAGTGAATTACTGACACTGGCAGACTCTGAGGATCGGATTTTGGCAGAAACCACCTGGGACCGTAACGTCGTGGTGGTCGCGGGGGCCGGCACAGGCAAGACGACGATCCTCGACAACCGCATTCTCAACCTCCTCCTGAGAGAGCCAAATCCCTTGGCCATCACGGAAATCGTGGCACTCACCTTCACCAACAAAGCCGCAACTGAAATGAAGCAACGGCTCCGCACCCAACTCCTTCGCCTGACTGAGCAGGCCGATGACATGATTACCATCTTCCGGACCCGATACCATCTCTCAGCTGAACAGGTAGGAGAGCGGGCCAGGATGGCGCTTGAGCAGATGGAAAAAGCCCAGATCGGCACCTTGCATAGTTTTGCCGCGCATCTCTTGCGGCTCCATCCATTGGAGTCAGAGATTGACCCATTATTTCAAGAGGATGACGGGTCGCGTTTCAAGGAATTGTTTCATTCCTCTTGGGATCGTTGGCTGGATGATGAGCTTGGAGCAGCGGGCCCACAACATGACCGCTGGCGACGAGTTCTGGCCGGGACCACTCTCGACGATCTCCAGCAGATTACCGCAGCCCTTGCCGGAGATCTTGTGGACCTCGATGAATTGGAACGGCAGTGCCGATCCCTATCCCTATCCCTGGATGGCGCCTTGCGTAACTGGGTCGCGGCCACGCATGACCGCGCCGCCACTCTCCTTGCCTTGCAGGATCGACCGAACCGGCGTAAGGCAGAACTGATGCTCGCCGCCGCGGTGGAGTCGCTGACACTCTTGTTGGAGAAAGGGCCACAGGGGCTCGCTCACTTGCCTCAGGATCAACGGGACGTCCTGGAGAAGGACTTGGGAAAGGCGCCTGCCGGATGGGATGCGGCTGCGTTCCAAGCGGCTGCCTCCATTATCGGGCTCGCCCAACAACTCCTCACGGTCGACCAGTCATACTTTCAAGAGGTGGTGACGCTCGTACGACCCTTCCTCCATCAAGTACGTTATGACTTTCTTATCTCCGGGTGGATCGCATTCGATGGGTTGTTGGCGCGGGCCAAGACTCTCTTGCGCGACCATCCTGCCGTCCGTGCTCGGATCAAAAAGACCTATCGAGCGATCCTGGTCGATGAGTTTCAGGACACCGATCCGGTGCAGTACGAAATTATCCTCTACCTCGGTGAACGGACGGGCAGCCATCAGACCGAGTGGCATGACGTGGACTTGGAGCCAGGCAAATTGTTTATCGTGGGAGATCCCAAGCAATCGATCTATGCCTTCCGCCGAGCCGATATCGAAGCCTTTGAGCGAGTGGTGGAGAAAATTCGAGTGGGTGGTGGGGTGGTCTATTCCCTGGTGACGAACTTTCGCAGCGACGGGGCCGTGCTCGACGTCGTCAACAATGTCTTCGACCGGCTCTTCCAACCGGCAGAACATATTCAGCCGGCCAATGAACGGCTGGCAGCCAGGCCTCAACGCAAACCGGAAGTTTCAGTGTCCGGGGCGCAGCTTCGCCTCGTCACGCCGGGAGAGAACGACGAGGAATTCGATGTGCAGGCTGCGACTCGGGCAGAGGCGGAAGCGCTGGCACGCTGGCTGAAAGAAGAACTCCTTGCCGGCACGACGGTCACGGATCGCGATCGACGCGAAGGTCCACTCCTGCCTGGCCACATTGCCCTGATCTTCAGAAAGTTGACCCAGGCCCAGGTCTATCTCGACGCACTTCGTCGCTACGACATCGCCTATCTTACAGACGGGGAAAAGCATTTTTATAGGCGACAGGAAATTATCGATGTGGTCAACCTCCTCCGGGTCATCGACAACCCGCACGATACGATTGCGTTGGTCGGAATCTTGCGCTCACCCCTGGGCGGCATGACAGATCGGGATCTACTGGACCTCCGGCAGAGAGAGGGGTTGGACTACCGGCAGCGGGGATGGTTGGCTGACTGGAACCATCCCCAGGCAGGAATGGTGAGGCGGCTCTATGAGCGCCTGGCCGAACTGCATCAGCTCGCTCCCTTGCGACCAGTGCCTGACGCCATCGATCTGATCTTCGATAGAGTCCCCGTCCTGGAATTGGCCGCCGCATCGCTCCATGGCGAGCAAGCCATGGCTAATCTGCGGAAGATCAGGGAGATGGCCGAAGCACTGGCCGATCGCCCCCATCTCACCTTGCCAGGGTTCGTCGACCTGATGATGACCAGGGTGTTGGAACAGCCGGATGAAGCGGAAAGCGCCCTGGCTGAGGAATCACTGGATGCAGTCCGGGTGCTGACCATCCATAAAGCCAAAGGATTGGAATTTCCCGTGGTCA
>VBOM01000295.1 GCA_005877535.1 Nitrospirota bacterium
CCGGCCAGGTCGGGAACGGCCAGGAACTCACGAATGCCACCACGATTCTGGCCTTCAAGTATCGCGATGGCGTGGTGGTGGCCGGAGATCGTCGTGCGACCGCAGGCAACGTGGTGATGTACGATCGTACGGACAAGGTGTTGGAGATCGATCGGCACAGTGTGATGGCGATTGCCGGCGTTCCGGCGACCGCCTATGAAATGGTGCGTGTCCTGGAACATTCCTTCAAATACTACCGGAGAACGCAGTTGCAAGAACTGAGTTTCGACGGCAAACTTCGCGCGGTTTCCAAGCTCTTGAAGGACAATGTGCCCGCGGCGTTGGCCGGGACTGGCGCTGTGGTTCCTGTGTTTGCCGGCTATGATGTGGCGCAGGGCTCGGCCAAGATCTATTTCTACGATATCCTTGGGGCGGAGTTTGAAGGCGTGGAGTATGCCGTATCGGGGTCCGGTTCCCCCACGATCCGAGGGATCTTGCACTATTTGAATACGTGGGGCGAGCAGCCCCTCAGCGCGCTACCAGAAGAACAGGCTATGGTTCAGGCGTTACGATTGCTCGCGAGTGCGGCAGAGTTCGATTCGGCGACCGGTGGGGTCAACCGAGAGGCGAGTTTGTACCCCGTGATCAAGTTGATTACGGGGGCTGGTGTGCAGACGGTGCCGGACGCAACATTGAAACCCCTCTATGAATCGCAGGTGGTGCGCTATGTATGAAGAGCCCTATCGCTGGGTCGAAGCGGTCGCCAATCGGCGACAGTATCTCGACGAACAGTTCAAGCAGGGGAGCCCGGTTGTCGCGCTGACCTATGATGGAGGCATTCTCCTGACGACGGTGAGCAAGGGGACACCGAAGCTTTATGAGATCTACGACCGGCTTGCATTGGGTGGGATGGGGCATCCCACGGATTTGGAAAAGCTTCGCTTCAGTCTGCTCGAAATGGCGCATGTCGAAGGCTTCAACCGCTCGCCATCTGATGTGACGGGATCGCGACTAGTGAAGGAGAAGGACGTGCTCCTGACAATCAACTACGATGGCACGTTTGAGGAAGCGACTGGTTGCGCGGTCTTGGCTGCCACACCGGCTGTTCAGACCAGGATGACGTCCTATCTGAAGGAACAGATGCGCGTGACGCTCTCATTGGAACAGGCGTTGGATCTGGCGTTGCGTGCCTGGGCGATCGGTTCGTTAGCGCATCAACAGGATGAGGCAGACCAACAGGCTGAGGCCCAGCCACCGACAAGTGGAGCGGGCTCATCGGCCGCCGCAATCCCAAGCAGTGACACCTTGCTCGCACATGTAAGGGGCATTGTCAGTGGACGGACGATCGAATGTGCGGTCCTCGATCGCCAGGCTCCAGGTACTTCCAAGTATCGGTCGATCAAGCCGGCAGATCTCTCACATCTCCTGCCGAAGACGCTTCAATCCGCCGCGGCACACTGAGATGTTGAACCGTATTTTCGGACTAGAAACCGAATACGGACTCTTGGTCAACCAAGACCAGCCTGACCATTCCCCAACCTGGTTTGCCCACAGGATTCGAGACCATCTCTTTCACGTCCAACGGCGTGGCGTTCTCGATCTGCATCACCGAGGACACGATGAACCACCGGGCAAAGGAGGATTTCTCACCAATGCCGGGCGTATGTATCTCGACATGGGACATCTGGAGTGGGCCTCGCCGGAGTGTGAATCGCTCAGCGATGTGGTGGCCGCGGACCGCGCAGGCGATCAGTTGCTGCAGGGTGCGGTTCAAGACCTCGGTTTGGCTGACTCGATTTCGTTGATCAAGAACAATGTGGATCATGAAACCGACGCGACGTTTGGATCGCACGAGAACTATCTCGTCTCGCGACGCTTTCCCTTTACGCGGCGCGGCCTCGGGCCCTTTGTGACCTTTCTGGTCACCAGACAGATTTTTACGGGGGCCGGACGTGTCGGCGCAGCAGGCCCCCAGGATGCCTGGATTCAGATGGATCGACTCATCGTGCCGCGAGGAGCGAACCATCGCTACGCGCAGCAGCCTCTCCTTCCGTTCCAGCTCTCTCAGCGTGCAGATTACATCGTGAATGACTTTTTCGAATGGGTGCAGCAGAATCGCGACCGGTCGAAACCATGCAGGAACTGTCACAGGATCAGAACCGACAATGGATCGTTCGGCTGCAGTCGGGAAAGACGATCTCCGCGATCGATATTCAGGAAGCGTTTCTCGGGGCGGCGAAGGCGCACTATAGGGGACAAGACGACGAAACCGATTGGGTGCTCGATCAATGGGAAGCAGTCTTGCACGATCTCCACGGGGACTACTCGACGCTAGTGGGCCGGGTCGATTGGGCCTCGAAGTTGTGGCTGCTCGAAACTTTTCGTGAGGCGGAACAGATGACGTGGGCAGACCAGGCTCTGAAGAGTCTTGATCTGGAGTATCACAACCTCCATCAAGGCAAGGGGCTCTATTATGGTCTCATGGAAGAAGGGCGGGTTCCACGATTCACCACGGACAGGGCGATTGCCTTGTCTATGGACCATCCACCACGCAACACCAGGGCGTTTGGGCGTGGTGAACTCGTTCGACATTTGCTGGCCTGCGGACCGCCCGATGAACCAGCTGATCCCAAGCCGGAAGAACGGTTTTCTCCCTCGTATGTGATCAACTGGTCAATCTTCCAACTGCGCGGCCACGCACCCTTTCCGATGCCAGATCCGTTCAAGACCTACGTGCAGGAAGTGCGTGCCCATCTTCAAACAGTCTGATTGGGTTGGCCAGCGCGCATCCTCTTCATACCCACGCATAACCTCGATTACACAGGCTGGGTCTGGCTCATTCTGAGTTGGGTGCAGAAGGGCGCGCTACTTCTGGCTGCAAGGAATCTCGCAAGCTGCGCAGAGCGGCGTAGCCTACAAGCTCACCGGCTGTGTCGAGCCTGACACAGCCGATTCTCCTCATGTTCGCTCTTGCAAGAAGTCCACAATCCGATTCTCTGCCCAGTAGGGATCTTCTCCGTTGTGCGCCCAGTGAAAGAACCCGCAATGTCCTCCGTGGCGAGGCGCGATCACCCGAATCTTAGGGTGACGCTGAATCAGCGGCACAGTAAACATTGAGTAGGGAATGAAGGGGTCATCTTGTGCCGTGATGATGAGGGTGGGGACGGCGATGGAATCGAGCACATGGCGTGCGCCTGCACGATCGTAGTAGTCTGCTCCGCTGGCGTATCCTCCGTCCGGGGCTGTGTAGCGGTCGTCGAATTCGCTGATCCAGGTGATGCCATCGAGTTCCTTGAGATCCCACTTGCCCGGGATGAGATCAGCCTTTCGGCGCAGTCGGGCCTTCAAGCTCACGAGAAAATGTCTGTGATAAATCCAGTTGCGTGGTTGCTCCAAGGCCTCGACGCATTTCGGAGGGTCGATATTCGGGCAGACTGCAATCGCGCCGGCCAACGCTGCTTCTGACTCGCCGGCTTCCCCAGCTGCTTTCAGGACGAGATTCCCTCCCATCGAATAGCCGACAAGCCAGATGCGATCTAGTCCATCCACGTGCACCAATTCATGGACGACGGCGCGATAGTCCTGACTCAAGCCGCTGTTGTAAAGCGTCGGCGTCAGGTGCTCGGTCCCGCCACAGGTCCGTTGGTTCATCCGGATGACATTGAATCCTGCGCGAAAGGCTTTCGCTGCGATGCCGCGCATATAGTGAGACTCGCTGCAGCCTTCAAGGCCGTGCACGAGTACCACGGTCTGGCATGCTGTGCGGTGTGGCTGCCAGTGGCAGAAGCCGAGTAACTGAGTGTGAGGCTCGGTGGTGAAAAGCCGAGACTCGGTCGGGACTCCGGCGAGGAGCGCTCGGCGAGGCCAATAGCCTGGGAAGACTGTCATGAAATGCGGGCTGCGGAGCCAGGCTGCCGGTGTAAAATCTTGCCAGTCGGGTGACATGGAGGTCATCATACAGAAAAATTCCGTGGCTTCGTAGCATGAATCGCCAGGACGCGGAAAACTACTTCCCACCGAAGACAACAAAGGCCTTCGAGAGAGGTCTCGAAGGCCTTGAGATGGTGGCTCCCCGGGCAGGACTCGAACCTGCGACCAGCCGGTTACAAGTGCCCCAGTTTTTCAACCGGGCTTGGACTATCTCTTCACCCGCCTACAGGAAAAGCAGGGGAGGGTGTCGGGCGCTGTTGAGGCATTATTGGACGGGTTCCTCAGCCTCTAGTCTCTGCACGGTCCTGCCTACACGCAGACCCTTCGGCAGGCTTCGCTCAGGATTCCCATTCCGATTCGTCGAGGAATCGGGGCAGGCTTCCCTGAATTCACCCGAAGTTTCAACCACGGTTTCCCGTGGAGGCTGCAACGCTACAGCCGGCTGCTCTACCAACTGAGCTACCGGGGAATTTGGTCAAGCCGAAACGAGCGCATTCTAGCATAAACTGGTGGGGCGGGAGCGAGCTTTTTTGCAGGAGGAACAGACAGGCAGAGCCGCGTTTCTACTATTACACGTCGAAATCCTCGGTTTCGTCCTCATCCGAGGTCGCGTCAGTATTGCCTGCTGCGACGGATGCGTAGTGCTTCGCCCAGGTCAGATAGAGATTTCCGCTGTCGCGCATAGTATCGGCAGCCTTGACGAGTGTCTGCGCTAGTTCCGGGTCTTTTCCGCTGGCATGAATATCGGCTGCACGCCGCTCAAGCACTTTCGGGTACTCCTGGATCAGCCCGGAAATCTCTCGAACAAGCTCATCAATGACATTGTCTTCGGTTTCCATCTGTTCCCTCCACACCGGCACCAACAAAAAAACCCCACAGCGCAGGCGCCATGGGGTCTTGCGCGGGAGACCCGCTACACGAAACGGTTATCCTTGGTAGGCCTGCCCCAGCGCGACGGACTCACCTTTTTGCGACAT
>VBOM01000296.1 GCA_005877535.1 Nitrospirota bacterium
GGAGAGCCTCCAACTCAGACTCAGTCGGTATTCGTCCGCCTTCAATCACATTCCAGGCATCTACCGCCGGGCCAATGGCGATATTGAATCCGCCATCGGTCATCTCGGCAACTTGAATCGCACGTTGGACAACCGTCAGCGTTTCTGGACTCACATATACCGGGATCACGCCTGCAGAGGTATTCACGCGAGAAAGTTCGCTCGTTGGAATCCAGGTGCTCATGAGTTCTTCCAAACGACGGATTTCAGCAAATCCGGCGGTCGCCGCAGCTTGCGCGACGGACTCACTCCGTGCCACCGCCGTAATCTTGACCAACGTGCCCATCTGCATCTGGGCCCTGGTAACGACGGCCGAGTCCTGGCCAGAGAACACTCCCGCACAGCCAGCGAAGACGCTACACAACAGCGTCAGGAAACATATCTGGATGCGAAACAACTGATTGAGCAGGTTGGAATGCACGCGTTCCTCTCTACTTCCAGTACACCACAGTGCTGGCGAATTATATGACAGGGCCAGGCCCAATACAGCCCCTCCGCAATGAGTTGTGTCCATGATAGATAGGAGATAGGACTTGACTTTCGAGCATCGATTGGGATATTAATAATCGTTCTCAATTTCATTTGAGGTGGAGGAGCCTGTCGTAAAAATGGTGAGGCCAACGACTCCTATGAGCCACTCCGCCGACTGCGGCGAGACCCGCTGCGAGTGCGGTCAACTGATCGCCAAGGTGCGCGGACAAGGGCTGGAGCTCAAGTGCAAGCGCTGCAAACGCATTGTTGTCATCCCTTTCTCTTCCATCAAAGGATGGAGCACGGTCACATTATGATCAACCTATCGACGAAAGGAGGCAGCGAGTCAGTCTACCGGAACGCAATCTGTCGTTGTCTATTCAGAGAAGACCAGAGACCAGAGAGTCCCGAGTCAGACCACTTACCATGGTTGGAGGTTCACTATGAGGATCCGGTCAATCCTCGGGGTTCTCGTCATCGCCAGTTTGCCGGTCATGCCGGCCTTGGCAGAGAACATGACCCCGGAGGACATCAAGCGAATGGTCGACGAAGCAGTTGATAAGCGGCTCCAGGAACGCGAGCAGCATGAAGGGGCCGTGGAGCGTCGAGAGTCGGCACCACCACCTGTACAATATCCCGTGCCGGTCGGCCCCATGTCGGACATTAAGGTGGAACGTCCGGGCGAAGAAAAGGCGCCCCTTTCGTTCGGCGCCACTGGTTCAGGACGCTTGGTTTATGCCAAGCCGTTCGTGTCAGCCCCGAAAGCCATTGTCGGCGGCTACGTGGATATTCAGTTTCGATCCCAACAGAGGGGCAGTATCGAAGCCGGTGATGGCCGCCCCGGCGTGACCAACAACTTCGATCAGCAGCGGTTCGTTCCGTTCTTTTATGCCGATGTCACGGAACACGTCAAATTCGCGGCCGAACTTGAAATCGAACACGGCATTAGAGAGAGCTCTTCGAATGAAATCGAAACCGGACTCGAGTTTGCCCACATCGATTACCTGATCAATGAGCCAGTCAATATTCGAGCCGGTATCTTGCTGCTTCCAATCGGTAAATTTAACCTGTTGCACGACTCACCCTTGAACGACTTGACTGATCGTCCATTAGTCAGCCAATTCATTATTCCCTCGACCATGTCGGAAACAGGAGCGGGATTCTACGGGACATTCTATCCCGGACGGACCAGCAAGATGGACTATGAGTTGTACGTCACAACCGGTCCCTGCGGCTATGGTAGCGACGGCTCCCCTCTGGTCAATGAAGCGAACGGCACACGTAATGGTCGTCAGCGGACCTGCAAAGGGCATGATGGTGCCGATATCAACAATGGCAAAGCGGTCGTCGGACGCCTGGCCTACAGTCCGGTACTTGGCGTGGAAGTAGCAGGATCAAGCTACTATGGCAATGCGAACCAGAACGGGTCCAATTACAACCCTCTCAGCATCACGGCTATTGACTGGACGCTCCTACGAGGCCCCTTCGAACTCATCGGGGAAGCTGCCTGGGCTTTTGCGAGAGGAAATTCTCGAGCCCCTATCGGAAACACCATCCCAGGCGGCTTTGCACCCGGATCACTTTTGACCGGCATCGGGGGCAACAGCGGTCCAGGCACCCCGCCGCAGCGCATGAATGGCTTCTACATCCAGGGCAACTATCATTTCATGCCCGAGTTCTTGACCAACCTCTCTCCAAAACGCTTTGGTCCAGGTTCCACCTTCACCGCTGTGATCCGGTACGACCGGGTCAACACCAACTTGGACAACTCCAATGGAACAGGTGGCTGGGGCAATCTGGAGCAGGTATCCTTTGGTCTCAACTATCGGCCCATTGAAGATACGGTCTTCAAGATGAGCTATCAATATCAGCCTATGGCATTTAATCCCAGCACGAATCAACGCATCCATGACAACGCGTTTGTGATCTCGGCCGCGACGTATTTCTAAACCGCTGGTCGGCGAACCCTCTCGCAAGAGGGTTCGCCGAATCCCTCAGGAGCATGACATCACGTGCGAACAAGAATTATTACACTCATAGGGATCCTCGCGTGGAGCGGCTGTGCCTCCCTGAGCGGTAGCAAAGACCAGGTTTTCGTCTGTTCGTATGAGGTGGTGTGGAGCGCTGCCTTGGAATCCGTGAAGGATCGGCCGATACGGGTTCAGGATAAGGACAAAGGGCTCATCGAGACCGACTGGATCGAGATGGATGGCACAGAACGCTCTTACGGAATATTCGAACGCGAGGCGTTCGGCAATCAGGAACGGGCTCGCATGATGGTCGCGGTGAAACGCCTAAACGACGTCACCTCGGTGAGTGTTCTTGAAAACCGGCAGCGATGGCACCTGAAAGGAGGGATCTCGCAACAAGCCACCAAGTGGTGGCCTATTGATCCATCTGAAGAGGCTGAGGCAGCAGTCGTGAACCGACTCAATACCAAGCTGAGAGAGAAAGGCTGTGTCGCCTCATGAATCGTCGAGGCTGGCTCCTGGCAACATTGATTACCCTTCTCGTTCTTCCCCTCCCAGCCCGAGGCGAACGAGTCTGGGACGCCCAACTCAAACGGTATCTCACGGAACAGGAGATGACTTACGCCGAGGTCTATCTGACAGAAGAAGACGCGCTCAAATTGATGTTCCCCCAATCGGAACGGATCCGGAAAGAAGTTCTGAAGCTAAGCTCGGAGAAGAAACTGCAGATTGAGGAACGCATTGGCTGGAAATTCCCGGAAGAGTCATTTGAAGTCTATGTTGGAGAAACGGGCACCCAGATTAATGGGTATGCCTTAGTCCAGAACACAATTGGCAAGCACAAACCCATGACGTACATGGTCGGGGTAGATAGTACCGGGCACGTCTTGAACGTGGAATTGTTGGTGTTTCGAGAAGCGCGCGGCAGTGAAGTGCGGACCAAGCGCTTCAACGTGCAGTATGAGGGCAAGACGGCGTCCGATCCGGTCAGGCTCAACAAAGACATCATCAACATTAGCGGCGCCACCATGTCGGTCCGCTCAATGACCGCGGGAATTAAACGGGTACTGGTGCTGGTCGATGAGTTTTATTTAAAACCGGCCGGGCTTGGCAGCGATACTGTGGCCGCGCCCAAAGCAGAGCAGGGGATCTTCGGCTCCCTCTTCGGAAACTAACAGGTCAGAGAGCCTTCTCAACCATGCGTAACTTCAATACCCGATTCCGCCTCCGCGACTCAGACCGGCACATCCGGCTGGTCTACAGCTTTTTTCTCTTCTTGATGCTGGCTGGCTTTACCTTTTCCTTTTTCTGGGCCCACAGCATGACGGGGCTGTCGCCGCAAGGGATCGCCAATCATTACCG
>VBOM01000297.1 GCA_005877535.1 Nitrospirota bacterium
CTATTATTTTGAAGAGCCACCAGGATACAGAAAACGCATGATGGTGTCTGCGCCGCAAGGACGAGGGTAGGGAGACGATGAATGAATTGATCATGCGCAGGAGTTCGTGTCGTTGGAATTCTCTGGCCGCAGTTGCAGTCGCCTGGTTCTATTTGGGGGGTGGAGCGGATCAGCTGCTGTTAGCTACCGGGGCCACATCTTTCCCCAAAGATGTGCAAGAAGCTTTCGATAAGAAACAGTACGCACAGGTGCTTGAGCAGTTGGGTGAGCTGGAGAAGGAACAGAGTGCCGCTCCAGATGTTCGCCGGCTTAAGATCCATTCTTTTCTCAAACTTGGTAACCCCAAGGACGCACTCGGCGAGTACGACAAGCTGGAATTCGCGCTCAAGCAAGACGATGTGTCTCTCCTTCGAGAGGTGGCGCTGGGGTTCATCGTCATCATGGTGAAGGACATGCGTGAACAAATGCGCGGGGCGGCCTACACGGCGCTCAAAGAGGTGGATTCGGACGATGTCGTACCCTATTTTGAGGATGGCTTGAGCGATGGGTCTGGACCAGTCCGTGCTCTCGCCGTCGAGGGGCTCGGCCGATCCGAGGCGGGGCGGAGATCGACGAGATTGCGCGCGGCGATCGATGATCAAGCAGGATTGGTGAAGGCGCGCGTGGTGAAAACGCTCGGCAGAACGGGAGATCCAGGAGTTATTTCGTTAGTCGAATCGGCTACCAGGGACGAGCTTACCACGGTTCGTATTGCGGCATATGGTGCGTTGGTCAGGCTCGGTAAGACAGAGGTCTGGACAGAATTGCAGCAGGCCGCAGGGTCGCTGAATCCTGAGGATCGAGCCGACGCGATTCGCATGATGGCAGAATTGAAAGACCAGCGTGGCGCCCCCATCATGATGGAGGCGTTGACCAACAAGCAGCCCTCTGTTCGTGGAACTGCGGCCAGGGGGCTGGGGCATCTCGGGCAAAAGGAGGCGAGGGGACAGATTGAGCAGTTACTGAAAGATCCAGTGCCTGCCGTCCGCGAATCTGCGGCTGGAGGTCTGGCAGAACTGGGGGAACCGGAGTCGGTGCCGGCACTCAACCGGACGCTCAGTGACGGCAGTTTTACGGTGCGTGCCTCAGCGATTGCCGCGTTGCTCCAGCTTGGCCAGCCCTACTCGACGGTAGCCGCCACCGCACAATCGCTGGCCCAACAGAACGATATGGCCATGCGTGCTTCTGTGGCCTATGCCCTTGGGAAGGCGACCAAGGCCAACGCCTCCGGCGCAATCTCCCTGTTAACCAGCTTGACGGCTGATCCGCTTCCAGGTCCGAAAATCGTGGCGCTTCGATCCCTCGGGCATGTTGGGGATCGTGAGCTTGTTCCCCTTCTGAAGGAAGCCCTCCACGACACGAATGATGCGGTGCGGGCTACCGCGGCAGGGGCGTTGCTTCACCTTCTTCAACAGATGAAATAGGTCTCTGCCTCTGCATTAGCCCACATTACTCATGAAGGTTCGTCGCGAAACCGTGCAGACGCGAAGCGAGTCGGGCACTCGAAGTCGTGAAGCTCTGAAGCATACTCGTGCAGTATGACGAAGGGCTGAACGGAGAGACCGCCCGTCACAGCCTCGTATCCATGTTTGCAGCAGAAGCTTCATGTATAATGAGGGTTAATACCCCCTTGTTTCAGATTGACAGGGCAGGGTAGATTTTTGTATATAGACTCTTTCTGAGACGAGCCTCGCCAACGCGGATCTCAATTGCGATCGAGTCACCGGGCGGAATACGTTCCCATTTTTCCTCAAGTCAGGTGTAGGAGCCAGAGGAACGAGAGAATAAAATAAACTCAGCGGTAATTTGTTCTTAACAAGGAGGCAGTCACATGAAACAGAGTGTGTTATCAACAGTATTGGGCGTGGCAGCCGTCGCGTTCGTCGCGGCGCCTCTCACCTCGTTTGCAGGCGGAACGATTACCGGCAAGGTGACCTATGCGGGCAAGGCCGAGCAAAAGGAATTTTTATTCGCGAAGTTCCCCAACCCCAAGTTTTGTCCCAAGAACCCACACAAGGAATTGATAGATGGAGAGAAGCGGCTCTTGAGGACCATCGAAGTCGGTAAGGATGGTGGCCTGAAGAACGCGGTGGTCGCCGTTATTGATGTCGAAGATAAGGGCACCAGCTCGGCCACCGGTTTCAACATCGGTTTGGCCAAGAAGGGTGACAAGCTCGACAAGCCGGTCGTGTTCCGTGGTGGAGCAGAGAAGGATGGTTACTATCGTTTACAGTGCGACCAGCATGAATTCATGCAGGGCTTCTTCCTCCCGGTGTCGAGTCCGCACTTTGCGGTCGCGAAGGACGATGGCTCCTTCGAGATCAAGGATGTACCGGCCGGCAAGCACAAGGTGGTAGCCTGGCATCCTTTCGCCGGCAAGGGTAAGAAAATGGAGTTTGAAGTCGATGTGGCTGATGGCGGGACTGCCAACCTCAAGGCTGAGATCAAGTAAGCTAGTTTTTCTATGAGCGGGGTAACCCGCAATCAAGGGGCAGCGGAGCAATCCGCTGCCCCTTGTGTTTGTGCAGCATGCCGCGCCGATTCACCTGCCTTGCCTTTCAGTTTCCGATCTAGGTAAGATGCTGAGTTTCAAAGCTATTTGCTTGAGGGAAGTGGTGTGCCACGAGAACTCTCGCTCGCAGAAATCTTCCAGCTTGGGTACTACTGGGAGACCAAAATTCTGCTCACAGCCGTCAGGCTGGATGTGTTTTCTGCCTTGGATGGGAAGCGGAAAACTCTCCACGACTTGGCGGATCGTCTCCGCGTCCATGGGCAGACGCTGGGACTCCTGTTGAATGCCCTTGTCGCGATGCGACTGTTGGAGAAGGACGGGGATTTCTATGGAAATTCGACGGCCGCGGCTACTCATCTTGTCCGTAACTCTGCCAAATATATCGGGCATCTCCTGCAGCTTCACGATGCAGAATGGGATAACTGGGGCAAACTGGAGCAGACGATTCGCACGGGACAGCGGTCGGTCGACCGGCACGTCTTTGAGACCGACCCTGATTTAGGTAGCAACGTGCTGGCGGTACTCCATCGGATCGGGCAGCAGAGCGGGTCAGGCTTTGCCAAGAGGCTGCAGCTGAGCGGGCCGGTGCGATTCCTGGATTTGGGAGGCGGAGCCGGGACAAACGCGATTGCTTTCTGTCAGGCCAATCCAGAGCTGACTGCCACGGTGTTCGATTTGCCTGCGACGCTCCGACTCACGGAACGAACGGTGAAAGAGGCTGGTTTGGAATCGAGGATTACATTACTTCCTGGCGATTTTAACGAGGATGGACTGGGCGGACCCTACGATGTGGCTCTGATGTCTGACATCCTGCACTATCAAGATTTTTCGACGAACGCGGCATTGGTGAAGAAGGTCTGGGCCAATTTGGCATCCGGCGGCCGATTGGTCATCAAGGATCGATTCTTAAATGAGTCAGGAACCGGTCCGGCCTGGACCACTGCGTTTGCGGTCCACATTCTAGTGAATACAGAACGAGGCGGCTGCTATAAGACGGCAGATGCGATCCAGTGGATGGGGGAAGCCGGCTTTCCAACCGTCACAGAACTGGAGCCGTCAGCGGTTGTGCAGGGCGTAAAAGCTCATGAAGCGTGAGAACCTGCTGATGCTCTGATTTGTTTAGTTTGTCTCGTTTATTTGGTTGAACCAGATTTACTGGATAAACCGGAGAAACCAGATGAACCAGATAAACCACGAACGACAAGGGGCATCATGCTTGAATGGCTGAAGCAGCCGGGGTTTTTTGGAACCCACGCCACGGTCGGGGCGGACATGAGTCAGCTCATGGCGACGGTCTTTACGGGGCTCTTTGTGATCGGCTGGATCCAGGCGCGGAGACGGCGAGCGGATACTCATCACTGGATGATGTTGAGCGGGATGATCGCCATGTTGGCGTTCTTCATAAGCTACTATTTATTTCGTCAGTTAGGCGTGTTGGCCTTTGAAGGGAAAGAGGGGTTCGGTGGATCTGAAGCACTCTACCGTAATGTGTTCATCCCTCTCCTAATTATTCATATCACTCTCGTGGTCATTGGGTTGGTCATGGCGGTCTACATGATTGTGTTGGGGTTCCGTGCCCAGTTGATCGAGCAAGGGCGACGGATCCTGAGCGATCGCGTCCTTCAGACGACCTGGGGGAAGATCGGTATGATCTTCGGTGGCCTCTGTGTGCCGGTGGCGGTCTACTTGCTGTATCTAGTGGCCGCAGATCGTTTTCGGATGGGACGGCTCATAGTATGGATCGGATTTCTCGCCCTTATTGCAATTGTGTTTGCCGTGGAAATGACGATCCAGCGTATTTGGCCGGATGGCGGGCGACGCCACCGAGCACTTGGACGCTTTACGATGACCATCTACTGCATTCTGTTTGTGACCGGAACCACCACCTATACGATGCTCTATCTCTTGTATCCTGGCAAAATTGGATAAGTGATGGGTGACTGTGATGAGTGATGGGCAAGACATGCAGAGATGGCAGATAATCACGCGCTCCGAGACGTTTCACGTTTCACGTTTCACGCCTCACGGAGTTGCACCATGCTGACCTGTGGCTGCGGTCGCTGGATGCATACCGAGGGGATTGAAGAACGTTCGTATGAGGATGGGATGCCCCAGTGGTTTATTCGGACGGAATGTCGCGGCTGTGGGCTAAAAGTAGGGGTCGATGTCCCTGCCGGTCAACCCGGCGGGCTCGTCGATCGGGTGATCTGGACCGATGATGCGATTCATCGACTGGATCGCATGCCTCCGTACCTTGCCCCGCTCGTGCGCGGGGAAGTAGAGCAAGACGTGCGGGTGAGAGGAGAACGAGTTGTCACCTACGACACGTTACTCCGCCCAAGAACCGGCGAACGCATCGACTGGGAACCTGAAGCAGAACATCGATTGGACAAGGTGCCGGCGCCGGTACGTGCCATGGCACGTATTGAATTAGAGCGGACCGCGGCCGATCGCGGTGAGACGCGCATTACCATCGCGCTGATGGAAGAAGTGAAGGCGCGCTATTTCGGGATGGGCTCACAGAAGACGTAAGGGGTGAGGCGTTAGGGGTAAGGCGAGAACAACGGGGCCCAGTCACCTTACGCCTCACGGA
>VBOM01000298.1 GCA_005877535.1 Nitrospirota bacterium
AGAGCTTCTCCCAGCTGGTATCCACTTTTTGGTCGTGCTGCTGGGTATCAAGTTACTCACCCTTCAACAGCGGCGTGATTATCGGCATCTTTACGCGATTAGTCTCATGGCCATCCTGGCTTCCGCGGCACTAACGACCGATGCATGGTATATCCCAATTTTTCTGTTGTATCTGCTCGCGGCTGTCTGGACACTCTTGCTGCATCACTTGACCCAAGAACCGGGCAAAATCCAAGCCGTCGTCACACCCTCTAGCACGGCACCGTGTCGCACGACGTTGCTGAACTGCATCACTTACCGCTTCTTTTGGTTGACAAACGGAACCGCCATCATAACGGTTGCCCTAACGCTCACGATTTTTTTCCTCTTCCCTCGCATCGGTGCGGGGGTACTGCAGAAGACGAACGGGGAGGCACTGCGGACGACGGGCTTTTCCGATCGAGTTGACCTGGGGACGATCGGGTCAGTCAAGCAAGATCCTCAGATCGTCATGCGGGTTGAGTTACCGGACCAACCAGCTGTTGAAAAAGATCGCCTCTACCTGAGGGGCCTTGCCTATGACCAATACAATGGACGATCATGGATCCACAGCGGAACCGGTCGGCGCTCGCTGAGTCTCGTGGCTGATGGAACATTCCTCGCTCGCCCAGCCAACAGCCGACTTCCGGACAGCCAGTCCATACCAATTCGCCAAGACATCCTGCTGGAAACGCTCGATACCGCAGTCCTGTTTGCGGCGCCATTCGCTGAATTCGTGAGCGGAGAGTTTCTCACCTTACAGGCCGATGCCATGGGCGGGCTCCACTTGTCATTTCCTCCATCCTCCCGCATCCGATACACCGTCACCTCTCAAGTTCCAATGCTCGCCGCAGACGAACGAACCGCGTCGATCTTAACCTACCCTGACTCAATCCGTTCCCACTATCTTCAGGTTCCCGTGGGGTCACAGCAGGTCGCAGACTTGGCGCATCGTGTCAGCCAACAGGGTACGACCCCATTCGGGCAAACGCTGGCGATCCGGCAATTTCTCTTGGAAAATTACCGCTACAGCCTTGAAGCCGACACGGCCACGCTCAGTCATCCGCTCGAGGAATTTCTTTTTACGCGAAAAACAGGGTACTGTGAACATTACGCGACCGCCATGGTCGTGATGCTGCGAACTGTAGGCATTCCTGCTCGACTTGTGACAGGATTCCTGGCCACGGAATGGAACGAATACGGAGGATACTTCACCGTGCGCCAACGGGATGCCCATGCCTGGGTCGAGGTCTACTTTCCTCACTCAGGCTGGATCACTATGGATCCCACCCCCACCGTCAACGCAGCAGCCGCCACTTCTAGCTGGGAGCCCCTCAGCCGACTCGGGGAATCCGTTCGGCTACAGTGGGATCGCCTGTTTATCCGTTATAGCGCGAAAGATCAATTAGCAGTTGTTCATGGAGTACGAGAAGGCAGTGATGCGGTGCGCGAAAGAGTGAGTCGCTGGTTTTCGTTGCTGAGTGCCCCGATAAGCCAGGCCCTCAGCCGCCTGACGCATGTGACCCGAACGTTTCAGCCTAGCATGCTGGGACTTGCTACGGGAGTGATCGTGATCGGCCTGGCCCTGCTCCTTCTCATGCTTCGGGATAGGATAGGTCTCTGGGCCACCGCACATATTCCGACATTGCACCCACAGCTTGCGATCGTCCAGCTCTATACTCGCATGCTTCGCACAGTGGAAAGACAAGGTGTGAGCAAACCTCCAGCTGCCACAGCCAATGAATTTGTCAGACTGGTTGAACAGGAATGGAAGGCAGCCGGTCCCATGGTGGCGAACGTAACTGCCCTCTACCATCAGGGACGATTTAGTCGAACCCCGCTTACCCAGGGCGAACTCTCTCGTGCGGCAGAGCAGGTGGGGTGGCTACAATCCCTCACACGCGTGGCTCGATAACCAGCCCATCGCCTATTGCTGCATAGTCTCGATCCCGTCCAGACATGGCCAGCACCGCAACCACTCCACATTGCCCCCACTAAGCATCTTGCCAACCCGCTTGCTGACGAGCTGATTTCCTTGTCTGAACAGCGGAACCAATGCAACCGAACTTGAGGGTTCGATCACAAGCTTGAGTGGCTCATAGGCCAATTGCATTGCCAGTAGAATTTCTCCTCTGCAACTGCAAAGAACCCCGTCAAGCGCTCACAGACAATCGGGAGGGTCAGCTCCCCAAGACTCGTTCTAAGACCATCGTCAAGCATATTCTGGTTAGGCATGGGAACGATATGGGTCTGCTTGACCGTGTCCATCGCACCCAAGCCGCCCACCGGCTCACAGGCAAAGATGGCCAGCGCGCTAGGATTGCCTGTGCCGTGAGACAGAGGCCGGAACACAAGCCTCCACTGGCGCCTGGCGCAATCACGTTGTCGAGATCGGCAACGTGCTCGACACGACCATCACCGTCCCTTAACCGGCTATCACGAACAGATGGTATATGGTATACGGTTGAATTACGACCGGCCGATAGTTATCCACGAATTCGCGTAACCTTGCATCAGTACGGCTCCGATTTTCGAACACGTGCACCTGAGTCCCATAGCCAAGAACAGGACGATGCATCAAGACAGAGAACGGTTTGGGCATCACGACATGGACGGGTGACTCCCTTAAGTAAGACGACAGGTCCGCGCAAACCCTTGCCCATGATTTCATGACGAGACCGTCACAACCATTCGAGACGGCTGCGAAGACCTTAACCGGCCAATCGCATGATATGCCACGCGAAATTTGAACGCCCCGATGCGCTGGAAGTCTTCACACTTGAGGAAAACCCGCTTGCCTGAAAGCGCATCAAGCTGACAACTGGCCAGTATCGGAGTGTAGTGCAAGGTGCCATGCAGAGTATGAACAGCCTCTTGGACGGGCCGATGCTGATTACGTCATTCACGTCTGTGGTCGCACGACCTGTGGAGGAAAGCATTCCGATCGGGAAGTAAGGTAGCAGTCCTTATCGTGATGGATGGGGAGAGGAAGATATCTTGAAAAGTAGACTGAATTGGAGCGGGAAACGGGAT
>VBOM01000299.1 GCA_005877535.1 Nitrospirota bacterium
CCCGTCGAGCGAGCACATTCTGATCGTGCGCGCTCCAGGAGCACAGGACCAATAGGGTGGCCTCACTCCTCTCTTAACCCTTCTACCACCGGCTGTCGTGCGGCCCAGCGCGCGGGCCAATAGCCGGCCACTAGGGCAGCGATAAGTGCGAGTCCTACGGCTTTCAGAATCACTCCGCCCGGGACCGTCATCTGAATCGTCCAGCCAAAGGATTGTTTATTGATCACGTGGATGAGCACTAGGGCGAGCAGCAGGCCTCCCACGACGCCCAGCACGGCCCCGATCAACCCGAGATAGGCCGCCTCCCACAAGACTAATCGCTCCACTTGCTTCGTGCCAGCGCCGATAGCCCGCAACGTAGCAAATTCACGTCGTCGCTCCAACACGGCCGTCACCAAGGTATTCACGATGCCGAGTATGGCAACTAATACGGCAATGGCTTCAAGGACATAGGTCAATAGGAACGAGCGGTCAAAGATCTCGAGAATTTCTTGCCGCAACTCGTGGTTTCTGATCACCAGCGGTGGGACCGTCACTCCGTCCAGCCCGGCGGTGTGCGTCACAATCGACTGCCGAACGTGTTCTGCATCGGCCCCGGCAGCCAGGTAGATGGCAAACAATGTCACCCGCTCGTCGTGCCATTGTTGCTGATACCATGTTCGATCCATCACCATCTTCCCGCCGTCGGTGGCGTAATCGTAAAAGACCCCCTCGACGGATACAGCCGCTGGTCCTGCCGGCGTCATGATCGAAACCTTACTCCCCTCACGAAGCCGTAATCGATTCGCCAACACTTCCGATAGGAGCACGCCTCCCGTTTCGGCGGCTCGCTGCAGGGCCGTGCTTGAATCTCCATGAATCATCAGATACCGGCTGCGCCGCGCATGGAGCTGAAGATCTCGTGACACCAACGCCACTGGCTGACCAGCGACGTCTACATCCACCTCACGCATGGTATCGACCGCGGCGATGCCGTCAATCGCCGACAGGGTCGATCGCCAGGTCCCTGGCAAGGCGCGTGAGGCCTGCCCTGCCTGCTTCCCTTGGAGCCAGGATTGGGGGGCCACTATGAGATCGGCCATCACGGTCTCATCCACCCAGAGCTCGACCGTATCACGAAAACTGCGAACCATGACGGCCACACCGATCATTATCGACAATCCCACCATCAACGCCGATACCGTTACTGCATTCCGGCCCGGATGGCGCGCTGCCTGGTCTGCCGCGATAAGGCGGAGGCTCCCCCCGAGCATCGTTGTCTTGCTCTCCTGGCGAGACCGCCGCAGGCCCAACGCCTGGATACAGAGGGGCGCAAGACAGGAGAGTGCCCCCAAGAGACAGATTGTCGCGAGATAGCCAAAGAGCGGCAGGGCTCCGACTGGGCCCATCAACGAGCAGAGGCCTGCCAGCACCAACAAGACGAGGCTGATCCACCCGCAGAGACCTGCCCTCAATTGATGCGTCGATTCATAGTCTCCCGGTGCCAGGGCACGGACCGTCACAGTCCTGCTTGCCTCCACGCTAGGGCCCAAGGCTCCCACCATCGAGACTACTGTCCCGATAATCACCCCTTTCACCACTGCCGCGAACGTCAGCATGTCCATGTCCAGAGACAGGATCAACCCACCAGACGCGACAGGCGCATAGAGGTCTGAGACAGTTCGGGTCAAGAGCAACACCAAAATCTTGGCTAGCCAGACCCCACCAAGACCCCCCACTAACCCGCCCAAAAGGCCGAGCAACCCTGCCTCCACAAGAAAGAGGCTGGCGACCCGCCGTTCCGTCATGCCGAGGGCGCGATAGATGCCGATCTCGCGCCTCCGTTGCGCCACAGCAAAGGATATCGTGTTGTAGATCAAGAACATGCCGACGAGCAGCCCAACCCAACTCATGACTGACAGATTGAGCTGGAAGGCCCACACCATGTTTTCAACCTGCTTCGTCCGTTGCGCTGGCCGTTGCACGACAAGATGGGGAGGAAGAACCGCGCGCAGGGAAACAACGATGTCATCGAGCGGTCGATCAGGCGTCGTCACCAACTCGATCCGATCCAACCGCCCGATCGATTGAAACAACAACTGCGCCGCAGCAATATCCATGATGGCAAGCCGATCCCAGAGAGGCGAGCGCGCCGCCTGGTTATGATGGATGAGCCCTACGACTCGCAACCGTACGAGACGCCCTCCCACCATCACCTCGACGATACTACCCACTCCCAGGTTCCAGTCGGCAGCAACCTGACGACCAAGATAGAGCGCGTCCGGAGCCAGGAGTGCCTCCAGCGCCACCTCGGTGTTAGCCTGCGGTATCTCAAATCCACGCGTCCCGACCTCCGCGAGAAGATCCAGTCCTAATATCTGAAGGACCTGGCCACGCGGCTCCCCCTGGGCAACCAATACCGATTCTTCAATGACCGGAGCGGCGCTCACTACCCCCTCGACAGCACGGACAGCCGTGATTGCGGATTCATCCACTCCGAGATCATGGCCTGAAATTTCCAATGTGGCAGGACCGGCTACCGTAGTGACGCCTTGCTCGAAGGATCGCAGTACTTGAATGTTCGCCGTCCCGATACCTACGGAGGCCAGAACACCCAGTGCCACTCCGGCGATGCTGAGCATGACGCGATATGGCCGCTGGATCGCATGCGCGCGGATCAAGGCGATATTGAGCATCAGTGGTATAGTCATCTAGGGCCTGGACTCGGTAGTAACAGAATGGATCATAAGGGATGAGGGAATGGGGACGAATCGGAGCATTTGGGCCAGTAACGGAGCCCTGCACAAATTAGTAGTTTCGTTTACAGCGATACACACCTTTGTTAGACTCGCGAGAGTTGATGATGAGAGGTAATTGATGGGCGCACGAACTGCTCTAAACCGAAAATTCCAGCCGTTACAGGAAGAAATCGACGCCGATCTCCTCACGCCTCGGCAGCGTGACATCCTTCGCCTGGTGTCGATCGGGCACACGAACCGAGAGATTGCGGAGGTGCTGGAAATCAGCGTGCGCACGGTCGAAGTGCACCGATTCAACTTGATGCTTTGCTGAGCAGTGCCGCCAGTTCCGTTTCCAATCGGCTGAACACATCGACCCCCTCCTCGACCAAAACCGTCCCGATCTGTACTGCCGACGCGCCACAAAGCAAATGTTCGAAGGCATCCACGCCATTCACCACGCCGCCGGTCCCGATAATCGGCATTCGTCCTTCGAAGACCTTCCAAAAGGCCCGCACGTTGGCCAACGCAACCGGCTTGATGATCGTCCCACCCAGTCCGCCGAACCCACCCTTGGGCTTGATGACGACCGCCTCCCGCTCCGGATCGACGACGAGCCCGTTTCCGACCGAGTTAACCAGGTTTAGAAAATCAACTCCGCAACGGCCGATCACCTCTCCCATCACTGTCTGATGGGCCGGGTCGAAATACGGAGGCAACTTGACTCCCATCGGAACCGTGATTACCTTGCGAACCCGCTTGAGCAGTCGCTCGGAGGCTTCGGCGTCATATCCGATCTGAGGTTCGCCTGGAATGTTAGGACAAGAGAGATTGACTTCGATCAAGTCGGGCTTCGCCGCATTGATTATGGCTGCAATCGTCGGAAAATCGTCTTCACAGAGACCCGCCACACTGGCAATGACTGGTTTCCCTAGTGTTTTCAATTCAGGAATCAGCGCAGCGTATGCCTTGTACCCGAGATTCGGCAAGCCCATGGAGTTGATGGATCCACCGGGGAATCCATAGTACCGGGGGGTCGGATTGCCGTCGCGAGGCTCCATCGTCATCGACTTGGTGACGATGGCCCCGGCACGAGATCGGCCGAGGGCCAACAATTCTTCACGCGTGACACAGAGGGCCCCCGAGGCATTCATGAAGCAACTGGGAAATCGTACGCCGGCAATGATGGTCGAAAGATCCATTACGCTACTACCGTGACAGGCTCGTGCTGCGTTTTCGTCACGAGCCGCCCATCTTTCATGGCCCAGACATAATCGGCAGCCTCAGCGGCTGCGGTGCTGTGGGTGACTAACAGTACGGTTTTGCGAAAGCGCTGAACAAGTGACCGAAGGAGGAGGATGATCTCTGCCCCATGCTGGGAATCCAAATTGCCGGTCGGCTCGTCAGCGAGAATGATCTGGGGTTGATGCACGATCGCTCGCGCAATTGCCACACGCTGCTGCTCCCCGCCCGAGAGTTCGCTGGGGCGATGACGTCGTCGTGCTGTCATCGAGACCAACTCGAGCACCTCGTCGACGCGGGCTTGGACCGATGCCCCCCGCTCCCCGCGCAGCAACAGGGGAAACGCGACATTCTCCGCTGCCGTCAGCCCAGGAATTAAATGGAACGCTTGGAAGACAATCCCAACTGTTTCCCGCCTGATCCTCGTCCAGTCATCGTTCGTGAATCGAATGGTCGACCGCCCTCCGAGGAGGATATCCCCCGAGGTCGGCACATCCAATCCACCAACCAGGTTGAGCAACGTACTCTTCCCGCAGCCGCTGGGACCGATAAACGCACAGAAGTCTCCCTTCGCCACTTCGACCGTGACCCGATCGAG
>VBOM01000300.1 GCA_005877535.1 Nitrospirota bacterium
TCATCGCAACAAGGCATTTATCCCCACCATTTCGGCCTGGTATTCTTGTCGAAAGGCTCGTGGCAACAGTTCTTGGAGCAGGCCCAGGCGAAAAGGTTGTCCTTCTATCAACAGCCCCGCGTCCGGTTCCCCGGCACCAGCATCGAGCACCACACGTTCTTTCTCGAAGATCCATCCGGGAACCTCCTCGAGTTCAAACACTATCTCCATGAGTCGGCGATCTTCGGCGAGCGAGAGTATCGTGAGGTCGGCGACTCCTCTACGCATCCCGCTGGGTCGTAGTCTGTAGCAGGATTCTGAAAAAGTCCGCCAGCGTAAGAAGACCGTTATTTGGTTTATCTCGTTTGTCTGGTTAAACAAGACAAACGAGATGAACCAGATCAACTCGTCCCGCGCGTCTCGCGCCGGTACCCCGCCGAGCCTGTTACGGTTCGGGCTCTGGTTCGGGCTCTTGCTCTGGCTGGGTGGGCTCCCGATAGATCCGCTTGAGAATACGGTCGTGGCGACGAGCCAAGGCGGTCGTCTTTCGCAGCGGATCGTATCGACGTGGCGACGGCAAGATGGCTGCCAGCCACGCGGCCTCGTCGGCCGACAGGTCAAGCGATGACTTGTTGAAGTGATGACGGGCCGCTGCCTCAGCTCCATAAACGCCCTCCCCCCACTCGGCGACGTTGAGATACAGTTCGAGGATACGTTCCTTCGTGAGATGATGTTCGAGGGAACGCGTAATCAGAGCTTCCCGCGCTTTTCGAAGCAGGGACCGTTCGGAAGACAGGTAGAGGTTTTTGGCCAGCTGCTGAGTAATGGTGCTCCCCCCACGCTTGAGTTTGCCTGCTTCGAGGTTATACTGAGCCGCATCCTTGATCCCCTCCCAATCGAATCCCTCGTGGGTGAAGAACGACGCATCTTCCCCCGCCACGACTGCCTGGTGCAGGTAGGGGGAGATACGTGAGAGCGGTACCCACATCCAATGACGTCCAATGGTGTGGCCTTGTGCCTCAGCCTGCGCCTGTCGCGCTTCCATCAGGGCTGTCACAGATGGATTGGTCGCGTGTAAGACTGAAACATCTGGCATCGCGAGCAACCATAGGAAGAGGACCGCCCCGACCGGGAGGCAGAGGCCTATGATCAGGAAGGCCTTAACGCGGGATCGGGATCGTGCGGTTGACTTCCGCATTAGAGGCTGCGTATCACAGAGTCGATGAGTTCCTGTGTCAATAACATAATATCTGATAGATGGACGGGTGCGGCATGAGAATCCTCACAGCAGAGTTTATCAGAGGTTGTGCGGGGCCAGAGCAGTTTCTGAAAAGTGAACTCCCGGAAGTCGCCTTCATCGGGCGGTCGAACGTCGGAAAGTCCTCTCTCATCAACTCCCTGTTGCAGCGAAAGGGACTAGCCAAGGTGAGCCGCACGCCGGGAAAGACACGCTTGGTCAACCTCTTTCGGATCACCAGCGACGATCCTGGGTTGGCGCGTTTTGTGGTGGTGGATTTGCCCGGGTATGGATACGCGAAGGTGTCGAAAGCGTTGCGGGCTCAGTGGGCGCCATTGATCGAGCAGTATCTCGATGGGAGTGAACAGCTGCGTGTCGTGGTGGTGTTGGTGGAAAGCCGGGTGCTGAGCGAACAGGACAGAGAGACGATCGCATGGCTCATGTCCGTCGGGCGGCCCCCTATCGTGGTGGCGACAAAAGTGGATAAGTTAAAAATGAGCGAGCGCGGCGGTGCGCTTCATCGGCTGCAGGAAGGGCTGGGATTGGTCGAAGGCGGCGAAGTCATTCCTTACTCGTCGGTGACGGGCGAGGGGCGGAACCGGTTGTGGGCGGTCCTGAAAGAGCGGATTCGAACTTGATCTCGATGTAGGCCTTGTTCTTGAGGCCGGCCAGCCACGCTTGAAAGACATCTTCGCTTTTCTGCTGAAAGACGAGTCCCTGGATTTCAGTGCGGACTTGCTCATACGGGCGGAACTGTTTGGGTTTCTTGTCTTCCAGGCGCACGATGTGAAATCCTTCCGAGGTTTCGATCATATCCGAGATGCCGCCGGGTACCAGGGTTGCAATGGTGCGCTCGATCCCCGGCAAGAGTTCTCCCTGCCGCACTAAGCCCAGGTGTCCTCCGTGTGAGGCATTCGGGGCGTCTGAAAAGCGCAGTGCCAAATCCTCGAAGGACTCCCCCTGCTTGAGCCGTGCCACCACCTCACGAACTTTCTCCTTCGCGTCGGCCGTATCGTTCGGTGAGCGGGGCTGAATGAGAATCTGGCTGAGCGTGTATTCCTCAGAAAGTGCGAACCGATCGCGGTGTTCCTGGAAGTACCGTTTCATGTCGGAGTCCGCGACCATTACCCCACTCCGCACCTCGCGGTCGACGATCCTGAGCAGCAGTAGCTGTTCTCGGACGTTTTTCATATCTGCCGGGTTCGTCTCGTCGATCGTTCCCCCCTGTTGCTTCATCTGCCTAGCCGCTTGCAGAACTTCCTGATCGGTGACCGCGATGCCTCGCACCTTGGCTTCCTGGAGTTGCAACTTGCGCTCGATCATCGAGGTCAGCGCCATGTATTCCGCCGTCTTGAGCTGGCGCGCGAGGACGTCTCCGCGATACTCTTTCTGAATCCGCTCCCGCTCCGTGGCGAGCTCCCGTTTCATCTCGGACAGCATGATGAGGTCCGAGTTGACGATCGCGATGATCCCATCTTCTATCTGCGCGGCTGAAAGAAGGGGCGCCTGTGCAAATAGCCCAAGCGCGAAGAAGACCGTATGCCTCAGCCAGTCTGGTACCTTCGTGATGAACGGTCGGATCGTGATCATGGTTATGGGCCTCGCCACGCGTCGATGGGATCGGCCGATCGTCGAGGGTGCGATGGATTGTACACGAATTGAGGAGGACTTGAAGAGTCTGAGTGAGGGCAATTTCGATCCGTAACGAATCAGTGTGTACCGACATCGTCGGCGACATAGCGAGAAGCGTCGGCGAGGCGGATGATCGCCTTCGCGCGGATGTCGGCGATCACGCCGTCAAAACGCTTTCGGCGCTTCTCGTTGAGCAGTTCCTGTCGGAGACGCTCCCTGATCGCCCCCTTTCGCTTTCGTTTTGAAGTCGATGGAATAACGCTGCGCAAACTTGGCGAAGCTCCCTCCTTGGTTGACCTGCTTCTCGAGATCTTTCGCAGCCGGAAAATTGGGCAGTAGCATCTGCGACACATTCACTTTCAATGGTGTTAAGAGTTCGTTGGCATGCTGCTCGTAGAAGGCGTCCAATTCCTCTTTCGAGAGTTCGACCTTGGCTTTGATCCGGTCCTTGAGGAGCTCGTCGAGAATCAGTTGTTCCCGGTAGCGTTGCGCTCGATCGCGGATGGCATCGTCCTGGTCGAGTCCAAGCTTGCGCGCTTCCTGCATGAGTAACTCTCGGGTGATGAGTTCGTCGAGGAAGAGGCGCTTTCCCCCTTCTTTCTGGTACCGCGCCCTGGTGGCCTCGGCCAGTTCTCCCCAGCGGGTGTCGAATTCGGTCTGCGTGATCTGTCGGCCGTTGACGAGGGCCAGCACCCCTTCCTCGGGCGGTGGCTTGCAGCTGGTGAGCAGTAGGAGGCTACCAGTGATGGCGCCGGCGAGCAGGGAGACAAGGCGGAAACCAGCGACGTTCACGGATCCGTTCGATGTTCGAGTCATAGGCACGTGAAACCTTGTTAGCGAGATGATTGCGGAGACCTCGTGGTGTTGGTATCACAGCCTCCCAGGCTTTGCAAGGTTGCGGTAAGTTCTCGAAAAATGGAAGGCCAATCCTGATGCGGCATCTGGAGCTCGAACGAGAGCGGAGACAGGAAGCAAATCCGTTTCTTGTACCGGTCCATCGTCCGGTGAATCGCTTGGCTTGAGACCCGGCTCTTGTTGTCGAGCATGATGACGACGGAGTGGGCCTTGAGCTCGATCGAACTCAGGCGCAAGGCCTTGGCCTGGAGCCGCACCTGCATGACTTCGAACAGTCGCTCGACGGAGTCCGGGGCCAGCCCATACCGATCCTGTATTTCGCCATGGAGTAAGGCGAGATCTCCGACTTGGGTGCAGGACGAAAGTCGTTTGTAGCACGAGAGGCGCTGGTGGGGATCGGCGACATAGTCATCCGGAATAAAGGCTGAGACGTGAAGCCGAAGGGTGGGGTCCGGTTCTTCTTCCACGACCTGGCCTTTGAGACGCTGGACGGCTTGCCCCACCATCTGCATGTATAGATCGAGTCCAATGGCAGCGATATGTCCAGATTGTTGTTTCCCGAGAAGGTTGCCGGCACCACGGATTTCCATATCTGCCGCGGCGATGCGGAAGCCGGCGCCCAGTTCGGTAAATTGCTGAATGGCCGTGAGGCGCTTCTGAGCGTCTTCGCTCAAACGCCCTTCATCGGACACCAGGAAGTAGGCGTAGGCTTGGTCGCCGCTTCGTCCCACTCGCCCGCGCAACTGGTACAGCTGCGCGAGGCCGAACATGTCGGCACGATTGACAAAGATCGTGTTGGCATGGGGCACGTCGATTCCTGATTGGATAATGGCAGAGGCGACCAACACATCCGCCTCTCGGCGAAAAAACTTCAACATTACGGCTTCGAGGGGTTTGGCGTTCATCTGCCCATGGGCCATCACGATACGTGCGTCGGGCACCAGTCGTTGAAGCCAAGCTCCCGTCTTCTCCATCGTTTCGACTCGGTTATGGACGAAGTAGATCTGCCCGCTCCGTCCCAGTTCGCGCAACATCGCCTCACGGATGAGTGTGTCGCTGGATCGGACGACCTGCGTGCGAATGGACAACCGGCCTGCCGGAGGGGTCTCGATGATCGAGAGATCACGCACGCTCGCCATGGCCATTTGCAAGGTGCGAGGAATCGGGGTGGCCGTGAGTGTCAAGACGTCGACTTGGGTGCGGAGTTGCTTCAATCGTTCCTTGTGTTTGACTCCGAACCACTGTTCCTCATCGATGATCACGAGCCCCAGGTTGAGGAATACCACATCCTTCTGGATGAGCCGGTGTGTTCCGATCACCACATCGACAATGCCGGCTGCTACGTCTTTGAGAATGGCTTTGGCCTCCTTCGGCGATTGGAATCGTGAGAGTAAGGCCACGCGAACTGGGAACGGCGCGAACCTTTCTGAGAAGTTGTCGTAATGTTGGTGAGCCAACAGGGTTGTGGGGACGAGCACCGCCACCTGACGATTATCTTCCACGGCCTTGAAAGCCGCCCGCATGGCCACTTCCGTTTTTCCGTACCCGACGTCGCCGCAGACCAGGCGGTCCATCGGTTTGCTGGCCTCCATGTCGTGGGTAATGTCTTCGATCGCTTTGAGTTGATCATCCGTTTCTTCATACTCAAACGCAGCCTCGAACTCGTGGTACATCGTGCTGTCGTATCCATAGGCATGGCGCGTCACGAGTTCACGGTTAGCATAGAGGTCAACCAACTCGTGGGCCATTTCCTCGATGTCCTGTTTCACGCGCGCAGTCGTTTTGGCCCAATTGGTGCCGCCCAAACGTTCAAGGTGCGGCGCATGGCCTTCTGCCCCGCTATACCGTTGCACATGGTTGAGCCGTTCCAGCGGGACGTACAACTTGTCG
>VBOM01000348.1 GCA_005877535.1 Nitrospirota bacterium
TCAGTTGCCGTTCTTGCTTCGCTCTGAGGCTCAACGCGAAGAGAGTTATTCGGAGGTCGGAAACACTGGAGGGACTTATCCGTTCACCATGATCCATTTAAAGGGCGAACGGCCCACACGAAGTGCGGTACGTACCTCCTCGTCTCTTCGCTTGCGCGGCCTTGCCCGTGGAAAGGCGCGTCTTGGCGCGCCGGGGAACGTGCAGGTCATCGAAGTTCTGCCATGCCAAAATGGTGTTTCCTGAGCCTGTCAGATTCTTTTCTCCCTGCGGAGTGCCGCGTTGTCCAAAAATCGAGAAATAGCTGGCCGGATGGTCAAGGGAACGCTAGCATACGGAATCATGGTGAAGCATCACATTTTGACCTGTCTCGTGCTCGCTTTGGTGGCCGCCTATCCGGTTCTCTCATGGGCGGACTTTTCAGCGAGAGTCGTTGTCGTCCACGAAGGCGATCGTCTCACGATCCGTCACGATGGGCGAAGCGAGACGATTTACTTCAAGGGGATCGATTGTCCAGAACTCAAGCAGCCCTACGGGAAGCAGGCGAAGCGCACGACGGCGGCCTTCATCGGGAACCGCGACATTGTCGTGCGAGGGCTCACGCGAGACAAGCAGGGTCGGGTGTCTGCCGAAGTGTTGATGCAGGACGGGCGTAATGTGGGGCGCGAGCTGCTGAAAGAAGGGTTGGCCTGGTGGCAACGATCGGCCTCCAGCGATGCCAGCCTCGAAATGCTCGAAGATCTCGCCAGGGCATCGCACAAGGGTCTCTGGGCTGACTCTAATCCCGTGCCGCCGTGGAAATGGAAAGACACGAAGAATACCAGCCGGACGTATTCCAATTAGCTCGCATCATTTATGAGCGCTTCTGCTACAATCGCCAATACTCTGGCGAGAGGCAGGGGCCAGAGGGAATGTCTTCTCTCTTACCTTGTGCACTCGTCTGGTTTCTATGCGATTTCACAACGCACCGTCATGAATAATCCTAAAATGGCGGTTGCGGTAGTCGAAAACGAGCGATCACAATGTATATGTCAACCATATAACTCCATTGCTGAATTCACCGGTTTGGTGAACTCCGGAGCAGTTGAAAAACCTTTCGGCTCCGTACCTTGCGCTTGAATGTGAGGTTCAACTGCCGTTTCTTAGGGTAATGCGGGCTAGTTCGCATTATTGTCGGTGGAAAGAACTGTTTTTATCTCGTGCGTTATGATCGAGCGTTTCATTGCATGTGAGACGATAGCGAAAGCCCCTCGCCGAGGCGACGACTGACATCTGTGAGGACTGTTGTGATTCGAGTCTTGTTAGTCGAAAATAATTTAGCCGATGCAAAGCACGCCCGTGAGATGCTGCTGGAGACGGAGAATGGGCAGATCGAGGTGACCCACGTGGAACGTCTCAGCAGTGCCTTGCATCGGCTGTCTCGCGAGTCTTTCGACGCCATTCTCATAGATCGGACCTTAGTCGACACCCATGGTTTGGATACGTTGGATCTCATCCAGGCCGCGCTGGGCCGGATGCCGATCGTGGTGCTCGGTGAAAAGGGCGATGAAGCGGCGGAGCGGCAGATGATCCAACATGGCGCGCAGGAGGTTGTGATAAAAGACGGGTCTACTGCGGAGCAGCTGACTCGTGCGGTCCGGCATGCCGTTGAACGGAAAAAGGCGGAGCAACATCTGAGCTATCTCGCACAGCACGATCCGCTTACCGCCCTTGCGAATCGTGTGCTGTTCCGTGACCGGATGAACCATGCCGTGGCTATGGCCAAGCGTAAAAAACATGTGGTCGGTCTGATCCTGTGCGGGCTGGACCGTTTCACAGAGACCAACCGGACATTTGTTGCGGAGCTGGGGGATCTTATGTTGAAAGAGGCTGCCGATCGCCTCAAGAAGTGTTTGCGAGAAGTTGATACGGCCGCGCGTCTCACCGGGGATGAGTTCACCTGCCTGCTCGAAGGGATCAACAGCCGGGCCGATATGGAAATCGTCGGTGCCCGGATTCTGAAGGCGTTCGCGCAACCTTGGGCCATCGAAGACCAGGAGATGTCTGTCTCGGTGAGCCTCGGGCTAGTGGTGTACCCGCTCGATGGCCAGGAGCTCAACGACCTGTTCGCTCGCGCGAAGGCTGCGATGGACAGTGCGAGAGAAGCGGGTGGAAATAGGTATTATTTCCCTCCTTCCCAAGCGGCAGAGCCTATCTGCTAGCAGTATGCTAAAAAAGCCCGCCAGCGGCGTTCTCGTTTCGCGCAGAAGATCAACGTACCGAGCGGTGGCCGGTAAGGATCATAGTCCCAACTTCTCTTGCAGGAACGTATGATTCGAGCCGTCCAGGCCCGAATGCCAGCATCCGTCTGTACACCCTTTCCAGCACAATCTGATCAATTCCTAGCAGGATGCTGAAAAAGTCCGCCAGCAGCGTTCTCACATCGTTCAGACCCTCAACGTACCCCGAGGGTACGCGTCGGTCCTTCACTCGCTGCGGCCTTGCTGGACGGTCTTTTTGAGCATCCTTCAGGGGTGTTCTGCTCCTGTCGCACATGTGCAGACCATAGACGTTCTAGCGTGCCAAAGTGGTTTTTCCGCAGCCTGCTAGACTCGGCACAACCAACCGAGCGATTGGCCAGGTATCGGCCCAGGGCCAGGCCGCGCCCTGGAGGAGCCGAATCGCTCCTCCAGGATCAGACTTGGTGCCGGTTAGCTGCCGGAAGCAGAATCTGTCGTCAGTGGAGACGGATCGGTCGCCGAGGGATCGGCAAGGGAAGGAAGCAGATTGTCTGCAAGTGAGCCGTGACCATCTGTGTTGCCGTTCTGGTCATCAGCTGATTGGATCGGTTCGGTGATCTTCGGCTCTGTGGCGACGGTGGGAAGAATCATGTGGTTCTTGCCGATCTTGCGGATTTCAAGGTGCACCCGCCGATTCATGTTGCGGCAGACGTCGCTGCTGTCGAGACAGAGCGCGCCATCCTTGCCGAGGCTCACCACCTTGATGACCTGATCGGAGACACCCTGGCCGACCAGAAACTCTTTGACTTTCTCAGCCCGTCGGGATCGCTTTTGACCAAGTCCGCCTGCGTGGCGAGGATCGCTTTGCCGTCGTCTGTGAGGCCCTTGCGGCCGACCTCGAAATAGATATCCGTATGGATGCTGTCGGACTTGTAGTTGGAGGCGGGGACGAGCTGGTTGTGCAGGATCGGCTCGCTGAGCGGGCTGGTTGCACTCGTATTCTTGAGCAGGGTCGAAACCTGTTTGTCGGTCAGCTGGTTATTCGAACCGTTTGCCGACGAGACCACCAGGTCTTGAGAGTAGAACCAGACGGCTCCGATTGCGATGGCCAGGATCAGGACCACCCCGCCTATGACATAGACCTCCTTCGAATCCTTACTTGGCCCCACAATGGCAGGGGAAATGTTTCCTGACGAGACTGACGATGATGGCTTCTCCATGATGGCAATCCTCCTTGTGATGAAGTGAAAAATTCAAAACTCAACATTCAACATTGACTGCAGCTTCGGTTCTGCATCACCTCCTTTCCAGCCACCTGCACCGTGCGCCGACGATCAGATGCTTGAGCAACCGAAGTGCCGGTGTTGTGAATGGGAGAAAGTTGATGAGACGTGAGGAAAATTCAGGGGTTCAGAGGGTGAGGGAGACGCGCGTTCGATGCGGGGAGAGCTGAACCGGCGTGGCATGCGGGGATGGACCCGCATCCCAGGATGTTGAAACTGGCCGCCCGCTGCGTTCTCGCATCGCTCAGAGGCTCAACGTACAAGGGGAGTACGCCTCGCCTCTTCGCTCACTGCGGCCTTGCGGAACGACCAGTTTGAACATCCTGGTGGCCCAAGAGCGAGGTGTCTAGCTCGCGAGGAACTCGAAAAGGCTGGCGTCTATATCCTCATTGGCAGCGACCCTCTTACCAATGCAGCCCGCGCGTACATCGGCGAGGCAGAGGTCATTCGTGATCGACTAAAGCAACACAAGACCAAGGAGTTTTGGGTTTCGGCCATCGTTTTCGTCAGCAAGGACGAGAATCTCACTAAGGCACATGTGAGGTATCTCGAGAGCCGGCTCCTCACCGAGGCCGCGCAGATCGGTAGGTGCACGCTCGAACAGAATCAGGCTGGCGGCTCGAAGCTTCCCGAATCTGACCGCCAGGACATGGAAGTCTTTCTGGCGCGCATTCGGCAGCTCCTTCCCGTTCTAGGCTCCGACATTCTCGCGCCGATCGC
>VBOM01000349.1 GCA_005877535.1 Nitrospirota bacterium
AGTGCGGACGAAGGGCGTCCAGCGGGTCTTCCAAGTGGATGCGGCAATCAACCCCGGTAACAGCGGAGGAGCCATCTTCAATCGACGTGGCGAGGTGGTTGGCCTGATGACCACCAAATTCACCCACCCTTCCGGCATCGTGCCGGAAGGGATGTCCTTTGCTGTGCCGATCTCCTATGCCACGCCCCTCCTCGCGAATATCCCGGATTTCAACTTTACAATGATCGGGAAAGGGAGGAAGGATGCCAAGGGGGACGGTGAGGACAAAGGCCTTGCCCAAGCAGTCGTCCGAACTACGGTGCTCATCGAAACAGTAAGGAACACGGACAGTGCTTCGATGCCACCGGCTCCGGCTCAGGTTGCCGGAGCACCGCCAAAGAGCGAACCTCCGGCGGTCGTCTCACCGCGCCTCCAGCCGAGTCCGGTGCGGGACCCAGCGCCGAGTCCACAGGACGAGGAGGCGATCGCACGGGTGAACGACCAACTCCGTGCTGCACAGGAAGAAGAGCTGAAGCAGCTGGCCCGGCGCGGCATTGTTCAACCGGAAGGGATGGTGGTGATTCCAGCCGGAGAATTTTTGATGGGTGCGGATGATGGGCTGCAAGATGCCCGTCCCGTACACAGGGTATATCTCAGCTCCTACTGGTTCGACAAATACGAAGTGACGAACGCGCGGTATCGACAGTGCGTGGAAGGAGGAGGCTGCACGCCGCCCAAAGATCGCCTGACGTTCGAGGATCTTCAGCGCGCGCAGCATCCCGTGACCAACATTACGTGGAACCAGGCTCGATCCTTCTGCCAGTGGCAAGGTAAACGATTGCCGACAGAAGCCGAATGGGAAAAGGCGGCGCGAGGGACTGATGGTCGCCGCTACCCCTGGGGCAATGATGGAGAAGTCGTGAAAATCCGTGTCAAAAATGGAGACCTCAAACCCGGGGCCAACGGATCCGAGCGGGTCGGGCGCCAGGCGGCGACGGCATCGCCCTACGGGGCGTTGGACATGATCGGCAATGTGTCAGAATGGGTGAAAGATTGGTACGCGGAGGATTTCTATCAAACATCTTCCTCCCATGATCCGCAGGGACCGCTACGGGGATCCTTCCGCGTGTTGCGGGGCGGGGAATGGAACGAAAAACCGCCGAATCTTCAGGCCAGCTATCGAGGGTGGGATGAAGTGACCTACTGGGGGCCGACGCTCGGCGTGCGCTGCGCGGGAGACGTGCCCTGAATCTTGTGTTCTCCTTCCTGTTTATTCCCTTCTCGTCATTCGTACGATGTCGGTCTTCATTGCTTCCTGCCGTTGAAGAGAGCTGCTTATGAGACAAATAGGTATATGGTCACGGCTTGTGATCGTCACAGGACTCTGTGCTCTTTGGGGGTGCGCCGAACACAGTCCGTTCAGTATCTTCGTGGACTCCACGAACGATTGTGCGGAGATGCTCCTGCAGCGGGATATTCAAACAGTCGCGAAGACCAGAGAACAACGATTCTTGGGGAAGGTGCCGGTCACAACCGCTCGTTGTCACGGGGGGAAGCATGTCGAGAACCTCAGGGAGGGGCCGTGGTTGGATTGGCCGAATTATTGGGCTGCCGGTGATGCCACGTCTCGAGCCCCCGCACGGCTTCTGGCCAATGCCAAGCTGATCGGCCCCAATGCGCAGGGGATCAACGGCGCACTCTACGAGCTGGAACTGCAGCGTATCGAGCTCATCAAATTCAATCTCTTCGATAACAACAAGACCTACGAGGCCTATGTCAGAGGCCGCAACGGTGAGGCAGGGCCTGTGCTGAATACTTGGCCGGAAATGCGATTGCCGCAGAGCCATCCCGACTTTAAATCTGTCGGTGGCGACCGAACGCAGGTCTGTCGCGGAGAGTTGATTCGCTTCCGCACCCTAACAGGCATTTGTAACGACATCCGCAATCCGCTGATGGGGTCGACGCATCAACTCTTTGCACGGAACGTGGAGTTCAACAGCACGTTTCCAGATCTGGGTCTAAATGAGATGACCAGGAATCGGCATGGGGATCGATTAGGGCTGTTGAAGCCAGACCCACAGGTCATTAGCCGGAAGCTGTTCACGCGAGCGCAGTCGCAGCCGGACAGATGTCGCGAAGGTTATGGCCTGCCGGGTGACGCAACAGAGGCAGAGTGCGAGTATAAAAAGGCGCCGTTCTTCAATGTGCTGGCGGCCTTCTGGATCCAGTTCATGACCCACGACTGGTTTGCTCATCTGGAAGAGGGACATAACCGGTCTGAGTGGATAGCAGTCGGTTGCTCGACGCAACTGGTCAAGAACATCGAGCAGCCGCTGACGGGAGTGGATGCCAAGAAGCTGGGCTGCCGGCCCGATGACAAGATCGATGCGGCCTATATCGCTGAAGGCACGGAGCCAAGATCATTCATGCAGGGCGGCAAGACCTATCTCACGCGGGCGCCGAAAACCACCGCGAATCACGTCACAGCCTGGTGGGATGCCTCGCAGCTCTATGGATACGACGAGCGGTCTGGTCAGCGAGTGAAGCACGATCCCAAAGACCCAGCCAAATTGTTGCTGATGCAGATCGGAAAGGGGGTGGGAGCGGGCGACAAGCTGGGATATCTGCCGGTCTTTGAGCCGGGTGACCCGATCAATCCTGAGTGGTCCGGTCAGGAGGCCACAGCCTTTCCGGATAATTGGAGCATCGGGACCAGCTTCTACCACAATGTGTTTGCCAGGGAACACAATGCCTTTGTCGATGCATTCCGGAAGCAGGCAACTCGCACACCCGATGGCGACAGTGGCTTAAGAAATCCCGCCAATCCCGATCACGTCATCCGCTACAGAGACGTCACGCCGAACGAATTGTTCGAAGTCGCCCGGCTGGTCGTTGCTGCCGAGATTGCCAAAATCCACACCATCGAATGGACGACGCAACTCCTCTACAACGAGCCGTTGAACCGGGGTATGAACGCTAACTGGAGCGGGGTTTTTGAGAAGCAGGAGGTCGTGGCGGACGCGCTGCAGG
>VBOM01000325.1 GCA_005877535.1 Nitrospirota bacterium
TCAACAGCGATGATTCTACCCTTAGTAATGTTGAAGTAAAACTGACTTCTTTGGAGAAGGAGCCGAAGAATTTCCATGCAATTGACAGTCACCTTAAACTGAGACATGACCGCGATGGAAGAACGAACTTTAATGTTCACCCCACCAAAGATCCGCAATTTATGGATGCCATTTTTGCTGATGTATTCAGATTCTTTTTAGGCCCTGCAGGATCTTCATTCCTTAGCGTCGCTGCGCTGCCAGAGGATATTAATCGCCATATTCCAGTAGACAAATATGATGTAAAAATCATGGCGACTAGTGAAAGCGGAGAAATGGCAACAGCTGAGCTGGCTTTCATTCCGCGTCCTGATCAAATTCCGGATTTCCGATTACTCAAAATGCAATCATTTCCTGGCGCTACAAGCTCATCGAGCTAAGCAACTTGTGGGAAACTGACAACTGGGTAAAAACTAATGAATCCTGCCGAGGAATAAAACTTTTATATCCTGGTACGACGCAGGAAGTTGAGCGGGAGATATCGAACTTAATGGGGCGGCGGACGGTTCAGCATTCTACCTCACGGCCGAAGTGTGGGGAGACTATGCGGGATTGATGCGGCTGGCGGTGGGAGACAACTTAAATTTGGTGGAGGGCAGGGGAGTTGAACCCCCGACCCC
>VBOM01000326.1 GCA_005877535.1 Nitrospirota bacterium
TTTTTCCGTAACCTGTTACCGGAAATTCAACTGGCCACACCGTTATGACGGGCTGATCACCGAATCACCCGCCGGCTTTCCAGCCTCGATGAACACGCGCCGCCCCTCCACCCGTAACCTCCCCTCGGCAAAGAGCTGGACCGCTCGCGGGTAGATCTTGTGTTCCTGCTCAAGAATCCGAGCGGCTAGTGTGGCGGGAGTGTCGTCATCGAAAATCGGAACTGCTGCTTGAAGAATGATCGGCCCTTCATCGACGCCTTCCGTCACAAAGTGGACCGTACATCCGGCAAGCTTGCAGCCCCACTCGATGGCTTTCTTCTGCACATCCAACCCTGGAAACGAGGGCAGTAGTGACGGATGGATGTTCATTATGCGATTAGCAAAGGCCTCCACGAGGACCGTGGTCACGATCTTCATGTACCCGGCCAGTAACACCAACTCCACATCGTGCTGCCGTAGCACATCAAGTAGCTCGCGATCGTAGGCCTCACGGCTATCGGGTCTGCCTGCATAGGGTTTTGGATCGATGAAGATGGCGGACAGTCCATGTCGGCGGGCTCGTTCTAACGCCGGGGCCTCTTTTTTGTTGCTGATGACGGCGACAATCTTCGACTGAACCGTTCCCGCTTCGATCGCGTCGATGACAGCCTGGAGGTTCGATCCGCGTCCGGATGCCAAGACTGCGACTCGAAGCGCCATCGTCCGCTTAGTCGACATACTCCACCAATGGCCCTGCGCCGGTCGCTGACACGATGGTCCCGATCCGGCAAGCCGGATCGCCCAAAGCCGTGGCACGCGCGACGACAGACTGGGCGGCTGACGCTGGCACCACGAGAATCAGGCCAATTCCCATGTTAAAGACGCGATACATCTCTTCACGCTCGACCTGCCCAAGCCGAGCAATCGTTTGAAAAATAGGAGGCACGGACCAGGCACTACGCCGCACCTGTGCTCGCACACCAGAAGGAAACACTCGCGGGAGATTCTCGGTGATGCCGCCACCGGTGATATGGGCTATGCCGTTGATGGGACATTCCTGGATCAATGCGAGGACCTGCTTGGCATAGATTCTGGTCGGAGTCAGCAAGATGTTCCCCAGAGGCTGATCGAGCTCAGGCAGGCGACTGGTCATGCTAAGTTTGGCCTGATCCAACAAGACACGACGTGCCAGCGAATAGCCGTTGCTATGAAGACCAGTCGAGGCCAATCCAATGAGGACATCGCCAGGCACGATGCTGCGGCCATCAACGATCTTGGGCCGATCCACCACTCCAACGGCGAACCCTGCGAGGTCATACTCGCCCTCTGCATAGAAGGATGGCATCTCAGCGGTTTCCCCCCCGATCAAAGCGCAGCCAGCCTGGCGACAACCTTCGGCAATCCCCTTGAGCACGGATTCAACCTTGGGGAGGGCAAGCTTTCCCGTCGCGAAATAATCCAAGAAAAACAGCGGCTCGGCCCCGCTGACCACGATGTCGTTCACACACATGGCCACCAGATCGATCCCGACTGTATCGTGACGATCCGTGAGGAAGGCGATCTTCAATTTCGTCCCGACTCCATCAGTACCGGAGACAAGGACTGGTTCGGCATAGCGGTGGGCCTGCAGTTGAAACAATCCGCCAAACCCGCCAAGGTCCGTCAGGACTTCCGGACGGAACGTCGATCGCACCAGTGGTGCAATACGGTCGACGAACTCGTCGCCCGCATCGATATCAACTCCGGCATCTCGATAGGTTTTCATAGGAGGGCGCATCTTAGCGGAGGGCTGTCGAAGAGGTCAACGCACAAGCACCAGGACCATTCGAGGGATGGCCTCAACTCTTCACCCACATCCCATTACAGCGAGGCGG
>VBOM01000327.1 GCA_005877535.1 Nitrospirota bacterium
CTTGCTGTACATCCCATGTATGCAGCATCGCCGGGAGTGTCCTGGCGAGCGTCTGATAACAGCCGACAAATTCGCAGGTCTCCGCTATCACCACCCAATCCCACCGTCTAGGCATGTGCTCGATCTTCGGCTGGACCTCTGATTCTACGAGTGATTTCGCCACTTCAGGCAACACGAAACAGAGCGAATCCGGCTGCAGACGATTAATCGAATAGACCGCCGCCGCCGTACGGGTGGTGAGCGCGATCACCAAGGCTTTGACTGGTTGGTCGTGCGCCATTGCGCGCAGACTATAACATAGGGCGGCATAAAAGCCTTCGGCTTCGTTCTCGCTTCGTATAAGACCGTAACGGACGGACTCATGTACGCATCTGCCTTTCGCTCGCTGCTGCCTTGCCGGGAAGACTTTTCTCCCACCCTATGGGTCATCGCTACATTGAGCGATTAATTTACTGTCCGCTCATCGCTCTGCGTGAAGAGGGAAATGGTTCGTTCTCTGTGACGATGCCTCTGCCCATGACCGTGTTTTCTTGCGCGACAGAGTAAGTGAATTGCCTTGAAGGAGGTGCCTCCATACGAAGTTTTGAGAATTGGCCAACACGACCAATGCACTCATCCGGCAAAGTCCTGCCCGCCTGCGAGTCACGTTTGACAGGTGACAGCAGGTTGCCTAGAATCGCTTCTCATGAAAGAACATGTACTCAGTACGTTTACCGAAAGCGCGACCGTCAAGCAACAGTTCGCGCACGAGTATGCCGATCGCATCGTGCAGGTTGCGAAGCTGATCGCCACGGCCTTTCGCGACGGACACAAAGTGCTGCTCTTCGGCAACGGAGGCAGTGCCACGGATGCAGCCCACCTCGCCGCCGAGTTCGTCGGGCGGTATAAACGCGAGCGTGCCCCGCTCCCGGCCATCGCCCTGGCCACCGACATTGCCGCCATCACGGCCATCGCCAACGATTACGGCTTCGACGAACTCTTCGCCCGCCAGGTTCGCGCCCATGGACAAAAAAGCGACGTCGCCATTGCCATCAGCACCAGCGGCAATTCACCCAACGTGTTGAAGGGTGTGGACGCCGCGCGGGCTTGTGGCCTCACTACCGTTGGCTGGACCGGCGGGACCGGCGGGAAACTGGCAGGTCTGGTGGAGTATCCGTTCGTCGTGCCCTCAACGGTCACGGCCCGCATTCAAGAAAGTCACATCACCCTCGGCCACGTCCTGTGTGAACTCATCGAGGAACAGCTCCTTGGCAAAGCCTCCTGACCGGCAACGACCCCCTGTCACGACTCCGAGCCTGATCCCGCCGATCAACGTGACGGATCTCACGACGTATCCGCTCAAGAAACGGTACAGCAAGGTCCGCGTCTCCGACTGTGCTCGCCCCTGGCACCGTGGGGGGAGCTTCAGTCAATTCTATCGCTCACTGCCGGATATCCTCGGCGTTAAAACTTTGCGTGCAGTCGCCAAAGCCGTCGCGAGGGCCCATCGTGAGGGTCGACCGGTCATCGCGGGAATCGGAGCACATGTCGTCAAAGTCGGACTGAGTCCGATCCTCGTGGACCTCATGCAGCAAGAAATCGTGTCGGCCGTGGCCATGAACGGCGCCGGGATCATTCATGACTTCGAATTGGCACTCATGGGGCACACGTCTGAGGAAGTCGATGCGGAGATTGACGAGGGCCGCTTCGGGATGGCGGAAGAAACTGGCCGCATGCTGAACGAGGCGATCGTCCGCGGGGCCCATGATCGCGAAGGGCTCGGCGAATCAGTCGGCCACTACATCAACCGACGCCAGGGGCAGTTTCCCCATCGCGAGACGAGCATCCTCGCGACCGGAGCGCGGCTCGGAATTCCGGTGACCGTGCACGTCGCCATCGGTACCGACATCATCCATATGCATCCTGCCGCGGATGGAGCTGCCATTGGTGCGACCTCGCTGCTGGACTTTCGACGGCTTGCGGCCGTCGTGTCAGGGATGGAGGGGGGCGTGTATCTCAATCTCGGCTCTGCCGTCATTTTGCCGGAAGTCTTCCTCAAAGCGGTGTCACTGGGACGCAATCTTGGTCATGATCTGACCAACATTACGACCGTGGACATGGACTTCTTGTCTCACTACCGTCCACTCACAAACGTGGTGCGTCGGCCGACCCAGAAGGGGGGAAAAGGTTACTCCCTGATCGGCCACCACGAAATCATGGTGCCGTTGCTGGCTGCGGCGGTCCACGAAGAATTGGGGTGACCCCATTCGCATGTCTCGACGTCAATCTCCTCCGGTAACCTCGCAGCAGCTGACCCAGATGTGGAGCGAACTGAATGACCGTCACTTCGCTGGCCTGCTGCCTCCGATCGATCTCGTCTGGAGCAGTCGGCTGACCTCCTCGGTGGGCATGTTCGTGAGTCGTCGAGGGCCGCGGCCAAGACTGGATCGGGATGGGCTTCGCCCGCCAACCAAGCGCGAGATTCGCCTGTCCCTTCCCTTGCTCCAACAGGTCACCCAAGGGAGCGAGTACGGCGAGCAGGAGATCGTGAGTACGCTGGCTCACGAAATGATTCATCAATGGCAATACGACATCCTGAAGCGGCGACCGAATCATGGGGCGGATTTTCTCTGCAAGATGACCGAGATGAATCGAGACGGCACCCTGGCGATCACCATCTACCATTCGTTGCAGAGGGAAGTCCTAGCCCTCACGCCATTTGCCTGGCGCTGTCGGCAATGCGGCCGAGTGTACCGACGTCAGCGACGGACGATTCAGCCTCGTCGACACCATTGCGGCATCTGTCGGGGATCGCTGCAGGAACTCGGATCTGCCAGCCGGGTTCCGACTGATTCCGAATGTTCTTCCCACATGACAAGATCCCCCTCTCAATGCCCCTTGCAGCCTCTTCAATTGTCCTTTACCTTCTAGGCTCCTGT
>VBOM01000328.1 GCA_005877535.1 Nitrospirota bacterium
GATGAAGTCGAACTCGCTGCGCCAGCCACGCCCTTCGGTCGGGAAGTCTTTTCTCAACGGGTATCCCTCGGTATAATCCTCCGGCAACAAAATGCGCCGGAGATCGGGGTGGCCGGAAAAGTGAATGCCCATCATATCGTAGACTTCGCGTTCCAGAAAATTGGCTCCCTTCCAGATACCGGTGACCGACGCAATCGTCGGATCATCCTCCGTGATGCGCGCCTTGAGGCGAAGACGCTGCTGAAGAGGGAGCGAATGCAAGTGGTAGACGACTTCGAACCGCAGCTGATCTTCGGGATAGTCGACCGAGCAGATATCGGTGAGATGGTTAAAGGCTGCCTCCGGCGCATCGTGCAAATAGCGCGCAATATCCAGCAGACGCGCGGGGGCCACGGAAACAGCGGTCTCGGCACGTGCGGCGTCAACGCGGGTCGCGAGGATCGCATCCGGGAATTTCGTCCTCAGGTTGTCGAGCAGGGCTTGCATAATAGCCGTTAAACGTGAACCGTGAAACGCGAGAGAACTTGGTCGGGCTATTCCTGCGTTTCACGTTTGACGGTTCACGTCATTTCACGAACACCTTTTCCCGCTGAATCTTTTCCTGTAACTTCAGCAGTCCATCGAGCAATGCTTCCGGGCGGGGCGGACAGCCCGGCACGTAGACATCGACCGGAATGATCTGGTCGACGCCTTGGACCACCGCGTAACTATTGTAGTGGTTGCCTGAGGTGGCGCAGGAGCCCATAGAAATAACATACCGTGGTTCCGGCATCTGGTCGTAGATGCGGCGGATCACCGGCGCCATCTTGCGAGCTACTGTGCCGGCGATGATCATGAGATCAGCCTGCCGTGGCGAGGCCCGAAAGACCCCGGCACCGAAACGATCCATATCGTACCGCGACGCCACAGTCGCAATCATTTCGATGGCGCAGCAGGCGAGACCGAACGTCATCGGCCACAAGGCCGACTTTCGAGACCAATTCACGACCGCGTCCAAATTGGTCGTCAGGATATTTGCCTCAAACTGTCTCTCCAGAAAGCCCATCTCTTCTACTCCACCATTAACTGGAAGGGGATTGTCGGGATGCCCTTCACTGCGCGCGTCGAACGAGGGCCTTCTGAGGTCGCGCGTTCCGCGAGCACGAAGGGCGTCCCGACGGTCCCCTGCTCAATCCCATTCTAACGCCCCCTTCTTCCAGGCGTACCAGAATCCTGCCAGCAGGATGCTGATAAACACGAGCATTTCGATGAGCCCCAACAGGCCGAGCGACTGAAACCTGATGGCCCAGGGGATCATGAAAATGATCTCGATATCGAAGATGACGAACAGCATCGCGATGATGTAGTAGCGCATCGGAAACTGGATGCGCGCATCGGAAAATAGCGGGCTTCCGCTCTCATAGGGGGCCAGCTTGGCTCGATAGGGACGACTCGGACGGATAAGCGAGCCGGCGACCAGCGCGACGGCGCCTAAGGCAAGGGCAATGCCGATAAACAGCAGGATCGGCAGATAATTCAGCGGAACCGATTCGTTACCCATAGCTTTAGTCTTTCAAGTCATAAGGTCATAAAGTCGTAAAGTCTCGATCATTGACATGATGACTTTAAGACATTGTGACTTTCGACAAGCCCGGCGCCAACGCCGAGCCGAAGAAGGGTTTGAATTTCAAGCCGTCTAGTTCCGGCTGACTCAGTCCCTTGTGTTGAACGAGCACCTTGAAGGTGCTGCCCATGCCATCCGGCTTCAGGAGATGAATTGCGGCGCGAAACTCCGGGCTCTCCGGCTCCAATCCCCCGATCATCTCTTCAACTCCGAGCCCCATCAGAAAACTCATTTGGTTCGTGAACCCTGTCACGTGGAGTCCGTGCTTCTCACCGACAGCTGCCAGGCTCGAAAAATCTACGTGCGCAGTCATATCCTGCTCGCCGACACGGACGAATGGATCCTCGTTCGTCTGCTGCTGGAAGTAGCAAAGGAACGTGCCGTCCTTCCGCTCAAGCCCATAGAGGTCCTGCGCCGTATGGCCGTAATCGATCGTCAAAACAAATCCACGCTCCATCCGCCGAGCAACCTGCTCCATCCAGTCGATAGCTTGTAGATTCACCTCGGTTCTGTAACCTTCCGGCCATGTGGTATCAAGTTGCTGCAGATATTGAGCAAGCGCGGCCGTCGACAGGGGCTTGAGGCAGTCCACAAAGCGTCCGTCCCGATAGTCTACATAGAGTTCTTCGGTCCGTTCGGCCGTGACTTGAATCCGGTGCACCGGAAAGGCATCGATTAGTTCATTGCTGAAGAACAGACCGGTCACGCTCTGCGGGGCCAGCCCACCAAGGTCTTCTACCCAAGTGACAAGGCCTGGCTTGCTGAGCCAGGTAGCCAGGTTCTGGCGCTGGAGTTCCCTCATCGCAGGACTCCGTTCGATCAAGACATAGCGGGCGCGCGATGCGAAGTCATCCTGCTCCGC
>VBOM01000329.1 GCA_005877535.1 Nitrospirota bacterium
CGTGGGAGGATGTCTGGACCTACATTCGTGTCTACGAAGTTCCCTACAACGAATTGCATGACCGCAACTATCCAAGTATCGGCTGCACCTATTGCACGAGCCCAGTGATGCCCGGCGAAGACCCCCGCGCGGGACGGTGGAAAAATTTTACCAAGACTGAGTGCGGGATACACAAGGCCTCGTAATGTCGATACAGGAATTTATCGCAAAAATCGCCAAGGGGCCAAGGGCTGCGAAGGACCTCACCTGGGACGAAGCGAAACGGGCGATGAAGGCGCTCATTGAAGGGGAGGCCACACCGGCGCAGGTAGGGGCCTTTCTCATGGCCATGCGCATCAAGATAGAGTCCGTCACCGAATTGGCCTCGATGACCGCGGCGGCGCGTTCCTATGTGGCACCTGTGCCGATCCCGCGAGAACTCGGCGTCGTGGATATTCCGAGATATGCGGGGAAACAGGAAACCTTCCATGCCCTTGCGGCTGCCGCCATCGAAGCCGCGTCGGCAGGCGCGGCGGTTTTGATGCATGGGTATGACGGGATTCCTGGCCGTGCGGGGAATGCCGGGGTGCTCAAGGCCTTGGGCCTGCCGATCGACATGGAGCCGAAAGTGGCGGCCGAGATGGTGATCCGCCATGGATTCGCCTATCTCGATATCGCCCTCTACCACCCTCCAATCTGTCGTTTTTTAGAGATGCGACAGGAGCTGGGAACGCGGAATATCTTTCATCCGGTAGCAAGGCTCTTGAATCCGGCTCGCGCCGCGTCGCAGGTCGTCGGGCTGTCCCATCCTCCCCACTTTGAAAAAACGGCTGAAGTGTTGCGGATGCTGGGTTGCCTGCGGGCTCTAGTGGTCAGCGGTGTTGAAGGCGATCCCGAGCTGTCGATTGCTGCCCTCACAAGGGTCCTGGAATTGCGCAACGAGCGGATTATACCTCTCTCGTTCTCGTCAAAAGATGCCGGGTTGCCGCCGGGCGCGTCGCGCGACATGGCCGGCTTCCCGACGGACCAGCGAGACAAGGAAGCGGATCTGCTCCGACGAATTCTCCACAATCAACTGCAGGGCGGGCCCTGTAACTGGGTGTTGATGAACGCGGCGTTGATTCTTTACGCCGCAGGCAAAGGGGCGACTTGGGCGTCATGCATCCCACTTGCACGTCGAGCCCTCGAAGAGGGGACGGCGGCACGAAAATTTGAAGAACTGATTCAGGAGACGGTGGGCTCAGGGGTGACCGGCCGAACCCATTGACCACAAGAGAGGATCGAGTCCGTGCGACATCTTCGTCAATTAGAAGACCAGAGTGTCTATATTCTCCGCGAAGCCTATAAGCATTTTGACAACCTGGCCATGTTGTGGTCGATGGGGAAGGATTCGACCGTGCTGCTGTGGTTGGCTAGAAAAGCCTTTTTCGGCCATGTCCCGTTCCCCCTTCTGCACGTCGACACGAGTTACAAGATCCCTGCCATGATTGAATATCGAGATCGAGTGGCCCGCGAGTGGGGCCTTAAATTGGTTGTTGGGCAAAACAAGGAAGCGCTCGCGGCCGGGATGAATCATACGCTCGGCCGCGTCAATTGCTGTACGGCCCTGAAAACCAATGGACTCAAGCAATTGATTGAGCAAAAGGGCTATACGGGCATCATTCTCGGTGTGCGCGCAGATGAGGAAGGGACGAGAGCCAAGGAACGCTATTTCTCGCCACGTGATAAACATGGCGATTGGGATTTCCGCGATCAGCCGCCGGAGCTTTGGGATCAATTCAAGACGACTTTTCCCCCGGGAACTCATATCCGGATCCATCCGCTGCTGGATTGGACGGAAATCAATATTTGGGAATACATCAAAGTCGAGAACATTCCCTTCATCGACCTCTATCTCGACAAAGGGGAGGGGACCCGCTATCGCAGTCTCGGCTGTGCGCCCTGCACGACGCCGATCAAATCGACGGCGAAGTCCGTGGACGACATCATTGACGAGTTGCGGCATACTACGGTGGCAGAGCGATCTGGCCGCGCGCAAGATGAAGGGCGCGGGATGGAGTTGCTCCGAAAAGACGGATACATGTAACGGTAGAATGTTGAAACGGGCATCCAGCGGCGTTCTCGGGTCGGAAAAATCCTCAACGTACCCAAGAGGGTACGCCTACGGTTTTTCCTCCCCTGCGGCCTTGCTGGGCTGCCTGTTTGAACATTCTGGAGTCTAAGAGAATGGCAGAAACAATATCGAAACCATCCGAGAGTCTGAACATCGTCATCGTCGGACACGTGGACCACGGGAAGTCCACCCTGCTGGGGCGTCTCTATGCCGACACGGGATCGTTGCCGGATGGCAAGCTTGAAAAGGTCCAAGCTATCTGTCGGCAGCAGGGGAAGGAATTCGAGTATGCGTTCCTGTTCGATGCCTTTCTTGAAGAACAGGAGCAGGGCATCACCATCGATATGGCGCGGACATTTTTCGGCTGGAAGGGCCGGCACTACATCATCATCGATGCGCCAGGGCACAAGGAGTTTCTCAAGAACATGATCTCCGGGGCGGCTCGGGCCGAAGGGGCATTGCTGCTGATCGATGCCTTGGAAGGCGTGAAGGAGCAGTCCAAGAAGCATGGCTATATCTTATCGCTTCTGGGCGTACGCCAGTTTGCCGTTGTCGTCAACAAGATGGATTTGGTCGGCTATCGGCAGGCTGTGTTCGACGGGATTGAGAAGGAATATCGGGAGTTCCTCGGGCAGTTCAAGGCAGTTCCACAGCAGATCATTCCGGTGAGTGCCAAGCTCGGAGATAATATCGCCAACCGGAGCGAGAGAATGCCGTGGTATAGCGG
>VBOM01000330.1 GCA_005877535.1 Nitrospirota bacterium
AGGAAGCCGAACACGAGCTGTTTCACGAATTGCATGTTTCCCTCCTCTGACTCAACCCACACACTTAGCAATGTGTGCAACCACCTTCCCAACGTTTCTCTTCCATTGACAAGAAAAGTCTGCCCGACTAAGATCTGTTATATTTTACAACCGCTCCATTTCAGCATCATGCCCCTCCTCGAACTCAGCAAGTCTCTGCATGATTGCCAACGTTGCAAGCTCGCAATGATGGGCCGAACCCAAGTGGTCTTCGGTGTGGGGAATCCGCACGCGAGCGTGATGTTCGTGGGGGAAGCGCCTGGGTTCCATGAAGATCAGCAAGGGGAGCCGTTTGTCGGGGCTGCGGGAAAACTCTTGAACGACTTGCTGCAATCCGTAAGATTGTCACGCAGTGATATCTACATCGCAAACGTGATCAAATGCCGGCCCCCGAACAACCGCGACCCGGAACCGGATGAAGTCGAGACCTGCAAACCGTTTCTCATGCAACAGATCGCGCTGATCCACCCGAAACTGGTCTGCACGTTAGGGAATTGGGCGACGCAAACATTGTTGGAACGGAAGGTGGGGATTACAAAGGTTCGCGGCCAGGCGTTCTACTTGAAGGACTTTGTCCTCTTCCCCTTACTGCATCCCGCCGCTGCCCTACACCAGAGCAGCATGCTTGAACCACTTCGTGAGGACTTCAAGAAGCTGAGAGAGTTTCTTGACCGCCAGGCGAAACCGGCCCCAGCCGAAGCCGCAACGCCATCCGCGCCAACCCTCAACATCGAACCGCCGCAACCGGCCCAGATGGATTTGTTTGGGTCATAACTCGCACGTTTCCTCTCCATCACATATAGCGAACCTTTTGTACTCAACAGCGCGGAGGAAGGCCTCGGCTGACGAAGGGCGAGCAGCTCCGGCTTCGCCATGATGCGATGGAGCAAGACCGCAAATGGGTGTTTTGCTGTTGGCCGTGCGCCTTACCGGACCAGAAGAACGGCGCCACGGCACCTGGTTTTGCAACCAACTGGCATATGGCGCCATGGCGAAAGCCTCCGTGCCCATCCCTTCCATCCGAGGCTCGTTCAGGTGTCCCTCAGAGATAGACCAGTCATGCTCAGAATGTAGAATGTCTCCGTTCTGTTTTCTGTTTCCCCACTCATCGCGCCGCCACTGAACCGGGCCGCTAGCAAGAAGTCGAAATGTCTGATCGCTGCTTTGCATGCCACAACTCTGCCACAACGCGAGAGCACGTTCCACCGTTGTGCCTGTTCCCCGAGACGAAGGATACCGAAGGAGGGCGGAACCTTCGCCAAAATCTGATCACCGTGCCGGCGTGTGCAGATCACAACCTCGCCAAGTCCACCGATGATGAGTACTTCCGTTGGGTTGTCAGTACAAACTTGACGGCGAATTGTGTTGGAACATGGCAGGCCCATACGAAGGTCGCACGCGCTCATGGGCGACGACCAGCCTTGGGCCAAGCTATTCTCGAAGGCGCGAAAGACGTCACCGTGGTTGATAGCCGCACTGGCTCAGAATATCCGACAGCAGAAACGCCGCTCGACAGTGCTCGGGTTACAAGAGTCCTTGACCTCGTCGCACTTGGCATCTATCGACACCACTTTGACGAGTCGTGGTCAGGCACCGTTCGTGTGCATCCGGACTTCATTGTCGACATAGGCCCCGAATGGACGACGGATGTGGATGTTAAACGAATCGTCCTATTTGAAGCTGCAGACAGGCTGTTCGCTCCGGAGACGAAGCGCGGCGACAATCCAGACGTATTCTGGTACCAGGTTCATGAGTCACGAATGCCCGATCAGTGCCTGATGCGACTTGCATTCTATAGTGGATGCACCGCGACCGCACTTTTTTCTAGGTCTGGCTAACCACCTCAACAAATTCTTCCTGCGTACTTCCTCTTTCCCCTAACGACGCCGTTGTTGCTGACGCGTGCATCAGTGCCATGCTGGATCTCGCCATAGTGAACTCACGCAGGTGTCTCAAACAGACTCCTCCACGCTCTTTCAATTTACTCCTTAAAGTCGCTCGGGGGGATCGTTGCCGCCGATGACCGGATGAATCGGGACACAACTCGCCGCAGCGCGCGACCGTTGCTCTGCAGTCGCAACGGCGAAGCCTGTACTGTTCGAGGCTCGGCGAGTTTATAGGCTGAGAGCACGCCAGGCGTAGTTGGGTGATTCAGGAGGTCCTACGGCGGCACGCATCCTCGCGGGCGGCGATCCTATGCTTTTGCTTTGATCGTGGACGGAGAGTCTGAATCCGCAGCCTCGCCACCTTCTTCTTCGGCAGGCTTTTCCTCTTCCGGCACATCGAACCACTGCACCAGCATCTCGTCCCACCAGGCTTCGTCGATCTCTTTCCCAGGATCGCTGCCGAGAAACGCAACATCATCTTTCGTGATGTCGGGGCCGACCAGGTGGGGCTGGAACTTCGCTCGTTCGACGACTTCTTTCGTCGCATAGCCGCCGACGATCCAGGAATCTGGCTCAGCCCGACGGGATTTGTAGGCCTTGAGCCCGATCTTGAGATACATGAACATCTGCTGTTGCGCAGGATCCCCGACACCAGATTGCGGCAAACTCAAGGTCTTTTCAATCTTCTTGCGCCAATGCCGGTCGTCGTATCGCGACGTGATCAACTGGAGCATGGTCTTTCCAAGTTCGGCATCAAGCGGCATGATACTCGTGATTTCTTTTA
>VBOM01000331.1 GCA_005877535.1 Nitrospirota bacterium
ACTTTCTCCCTTCCTAAAAACCACGTCGATCTCTCCCGAGCTGGTGGCCTGTGGCTCTGAGCGGACTTCACCGGTGCGACGGTGTCCCGCCCGGCTTTCGCCTCTCGCCAGTTTTTCAAACGCCAAGTAGTGTGAGGGCTTGTTCGTTGACAGGCTCTGAAGGGCTGTGATACCGTCCACTGTTCTTTAAGCCTCATATAGAGGCGCCCACACCTTGCTCCGGGCTGGTCCCGGGGCCTTTGTCCAGGAGGATTGCTGCATGGAGCTCTACGAGTCTCTGTTCATTATTCGTGCGTCTGTCTCCGACCAGGAGACCGCTGCCTTGATCGAGAAGATGAAGGCGGTGGCAGAGAAGACCGGCGCGCAGTTCATGAAGTCGGAAAATTGGGGTAAGAAGAAACTCGCCTACGAGGTGAAGCGGGAGCGCAAGGGCACGTACGTCTACTTCTACTTTAGGGCGCCCAACATTACGGTTGGTGAACTAGAGCGATCCTATCGGTTGGAAGATTCCATCATCAAATTTTTGACCATTCACCTCAAAAAAGAACTGGTGCCGGCACGACCACACGAGGCGTCATCGGAGGAATTTGCCGGTGGCCGGGTTTAACAAAGTCATTCTCATCGGGAATCTTACGCGGAATCCTGAGTTGCGGTACACACCGAACGGGACGCCGGTGGCCAGTTTGGGTCTCGCGGTCAGCCGGCGGTATAAACAGGGCGATGAATTGAAAGAAGAGGTCTGTTTTGTCGACATTGTCGTCTTCGGCAAGCAGGCGGAACATTGCGGGCAGTATCTTAGCAAGGGGAGTGGGATCATCGTCGATGGACGGCTGCAGCAGCGCCGGTGGGAAACGGAAGACGGCCAGAAGCGCAGCAAGCACGAGGTGGTGGCCCAAACAGTGACATTCATGCCGAAACGTCAGGATAGCAGTGGTGGTGGGGCTGAGGCGCCGGCGCAAGATGATGCCGGGTATGAACCAGACGAACACGTCTAAGCAGGATGCGAAAAAACTATTGTGACAGGCGAGAACTTCAACGGTCCGCACATGTGGCACAATGGGAGAACATCACCAAAGAATACTCGAAAAGGCCGTCCCGCGATCCTTGAGACGTGAATCGTCAAACGTGAGAGGTTTCGGAAGAAAAGCACTCGGCAGTTCTACGGTTCACCTTTGACGGTTCTAGAGTGTGGCGAGAACGACGCATGTGAACAAGTGCCGTTCCTGGGTAAAGAGCTGTCTTGGCAGATTCAGGGCGGACGGGTGAAGTAGGTGCCGGGGTCGGGTGGGTGAGAAGAGCGACTTTTTCAGCATCGTGCTAACAGAGGGGGAGACGGTTATGGAGCGTGAACAAGGCGGAGACCGAGACGGCGGCGGACGGTTTTTCCAACGCCGCCGACCTTGCCGATTTTGTATCGACAAAGGGTCGATCGATTTCAAAGATGTCGGGCTGCTGAGAAACTTTTTAACTGAGCGGGGTCGGATCGTCCCGCGGCGCATCTCCGGCAATTGCATGAGGCACCAGCGCGAATTGACGGCCGCCGTCAATCGGGCTCGTCACATCGCTCTCATCAGCTTTGCGGAAGAACGATAACCGGATACGTTGGGGATGGGGATGCAGGTAGGTGTCGCGATGGAACTACTCAGGCCGCTGCTGGCTGACATAACTGCCGATGGGCTCTCGCTGGTCGGCGAGGTCACGGCTGAAGAACTCGGCCTCACCGAGGATGATGCCGTGGTCCTGGGTCCGCTGGCTGTGAGTCTGGATTTGACTAATGTCGAAGGGCTGGTCGCCGTGACCGGTGTGTTGGAAGGCACGATCGTCCGCGAATGTGTGCGGTGCTTGAAGGAATATGAGGATCCGCTGGCTTTTTCTGTGCGGGCGGCCTTTATCCCGGAGCCTAAGTCGGTGCCTCGTCATCCTAAGCGAGTCGATCCTCGAAATGCGCGTGCGAAGGTCGTGGAGGCCGAACCAGAAGAGGAGCCGGACGATCAGTATCAATATCAGGGCAACCAGTTGGAACTGGCTCCGATGTTGCGTGAACACGTGATCTTGTCCGCGCCGATGCAGCCGCTCTGCGGCGACGCCTGTTTGGGGCTCTGCGCGCAATGTGGGAAAAACTTGAACGAAGGGTCCTGTCATTGTGCCCCGGAACCACCTATCCCGACATTTCGGGTGGTCCAGGGCATGAAACGCAAGAATGGCGGACCATCAGTATCCTAGGCGTGACCGCCTGCCATCGAGAGGGAAGAGGAGTTGCCATGCCAAATCCGAAACATAAACATTCAAGGGAGCGACGCGACAAGCGACGCACACAAAAATTGCGTATCACACCGCCGGGCATGTCGGTTTGTCCCCAGTGCCACGAGATCAAGCTGCCGCACTACACCTGCTTGAATTGCGGAACGTATAAGGGCAAGGCGGTCATCCAGGTCGAAGAGTCCTAGGCAGGCTGTTGAAAAAGCCCGCCAGCGGCCATGGACCGTGACGCGTGATGCGCAGGACATGCGAGAAAGGCGCGACGTGGACATATTGGGTTCCCTTCTCGGCTGGCCCGCCTCGCTCATTCCGCCCGTCTTGCACGGCTACCCTGCGGGGTCGAATCCTGTTGTCCTAGGCATGCGGACCATTGGATTTCCGTCGGGCCGGCATCCTTTTTCCGCAGCCTAACTAAACTCCTGCCGCATGAAGGGTGGTGACGGTTGCCCTTCTTTTTTCCCACGTGAC
>VBOM01000332.1 GCA_005877535.1 Nitrospirota bacterium
TGCCAGTATCAGTGGGGCGAGTCGCTGTTCAGTACTCCCGACACTCAATCTCAGACAGGTCTTAGCTGAGAGAATTGATGCGCAAGCCTCCTGGAGTCGGCGGCGGCGGAGAGCCAACTGGTATGAAGACCACGACGTTGCTCGCGCCCGACTCATGATTGGCCGAATCATAGGCCGTAACGAAGTAGTACTGGATCTCTGCTGGGGTCCCGATATTCAAACTGGCCGCCTTTCCCAACGTAACGAGGAGAGACGCCCAGAAATTCCGCGTGCAGGGTAACCCACCGCATTGATAGACGCGATATCCCGCCAGATCCGGTTTACTGTTGGCATTCCATGTCAATGTGGCCCCCACGCAGTACTCGACCACAACAGAAGCACAACAACGATGCCTCGTACCCAGTTCATCATATGGATACTCCGATATATTTCCCCGGTAGCAGGCACACCCTGTCCGGAGAAGCCAACCTCTCACATGCAAGGGTCTATGTCGGATTGCCCAACTGATCTGACTACTCGAGGAGAGCACGAAACGGTGAACCATTCCCCTCGTTACTGTGGTAAATACGCAAGGTGTGTGCCATCAGGAGGATGGTCGGAACAAAGTCCAGGAAAATCAGCGATGGAGAAAGGGAAGTCTGAGGGTGACGAGCAGGGAGACTGTAGGAAGATTGCTTCAGATCAGCCGAGCAATCCTAGCGTTTTTCAGGGGGTAGAGGCTGTAGCCATTTGCCTGCAGGTACGACAGATGTCCCATGAGCTGCAGAGAGGCGGGCGGAGGCTTACACGAAGATCGTGGAAGAGCTTCCAACGATGCGAATGGAGACGGTGCAGTTGGTGCGAAAGGCCGTCATCGAAGGCCGCAGCGCCTATGTGCTTGTCAATAACCGCACTGAGGGGAATGCGCCCCTGACGGTGCAGGCGCTCTCCGAGATGCCACGTAGCAGGTACCTCTGGACCACAGATTCACCGCAGATAATGCAGATATAGTTGCCCTTTGTTTGAATGACCGACGTCATTCCCCTCTAACTCCAGGGTTAGATGCTCACGGGGGGTTCGATCCGTTCGCTGTTTCCATTTCACTCGTGATGCAGCCGCTTGATTCAGCGTCATCTCATGTCTCCGGTATTCGATCCTTAATCCTCGAACGGCTCCTACCCTTGCATTTCTGCATCTGTAAAATCCTCCATGCCTATGTAGGTATTCGCGTTGAACTTTATGTGGTTCTCCTTGGCAAATTCTTTTGCTTCAGCAAAACTGTCGAACCTAGCCGCTTTCGATCTTATCATGGTTGTAGTTCCATCCCGGGCAATGTAGCAAGTCCCTCGTGCTACGTACTGCTGAGGCCTAGCAAATATCACAAACAGCGTCTGCTTCGTCTTCGCCATACCTTCCCGACCTCCCCTCCCTTGAAGTGAGGTGCATCGGGCGCACCTTCATCATGCCAAGGAATGCGCCACGTGGGGATCAGGAAATGAACTGGTATGGACAGAGGTAATTACCTGATAATTATTACTAGGTATACACCCACTCGGTGTTGCGCCTGTTCACCCCGCTGAAGAGGTCCTACGAAGCCGCCAAGAAACGAGCGGAATCGTATACCAAGATCGTGGAAGAGTTACCGCAGATGAAAAGAGAGTCGGACCAGTTGGTGCGACAGGCTGTGGGCGAAGGAAGTGGCGCCTATGTGATAGTCAATAACCGCAGTGAGGGGAATGCGCCGTTGACGGTGGGGGCGCTCTCCGAGATGCTACGCAGCCAATAACTCAACGGTGGCCGCTCAGGGCGCAAGGGGTCCCGGCAACGCGCAGTTGCCGATACTTCCGCCACTTGGTTGCGCGATCTAGTATTGCCTCAAGTTCGGTGAGTTAAGAGATATCCGTCACACTTCTCTTCCCGTCTTTGCCGTCCAAACCACGACAGT
>VBOM01000333.1 GCA_005877535.1 Nitrospirota bacterium
TTTATAAAATTCCATGAAGCCGTGCGAGTCACAGAAGTGAACGGTTTGTCACTTTTGCCGGCAAATGCTGACTTATCTGGGGCCGAAATAGAACTGGTGAATATTGAGGAAAGGGAAAAACTACTTCGGAATTTCCTGCGAGATGTTGAGCAGTTATTCGACGTTATCTTTCTCGATTGCCCTCCTACACTGGGAATTCTGACGGTGAACGCATTGGTCGCAGCTCACGGCATTTTAGTTCCCGTTCAATGTGAATACTATGCAATGGAAGGGTTAAGTCGCTTAGTTGGAAACATCGATCGAGTTCGTCAATCCTTTAACCCGGAGCTTCAGTTGGAAGGGATCGTCTTGACAATGTTTGACGCGAGGAATACGTTGGCGCGGCAGGTGGTTGAGCAGGTTCGCGAGTACTTCAAAGAGGTCGTCTACAATACGGTGATCCCCCGCAATGTGACGCTCGCCGAGGCTCCGAGTTACGGACGACCAGCCATGTTATATAACGTCGCATCGGCAGGATCTCAGGCCTATTTATCCCTAGCCAAGGAGTTTGTGAGTCATGGAGAAAAAAGCGCTCGGTAGAGGACTCGACGCACTGCTGCCAGCCACCAAGCCAGCGTCGATGCCGGAGTTGCCGGAGGTTCAACATCTGCGGGTCGATGCGATTGTACCGAATCGGTATCAGCCGAGACAAACGTTTTCTCCTCAGGAGTTGGCAGAACTCACATCTTCATTGAAACAAAGTGGATTGCTGCAACCGATTTTAGTGCGCCGCAAGGGGGACGGAATATACGAACTCATTTCAGGTGAACGGCGTTGGCGTGCGGCAAAAGAAGCGGGGTTCGAAACAGTTCAAGCCCTCATTCGCAATTGCGGAGACGAAGAATCCGTCGTCCTGGCGCTGGTAGAAAATCTTCAACGAACAGATCTCAATCCCATGGATATGGCTAGAACCTACCATCGGATGATGAACGAATTTGGACTGACTCAGGACATAATTGCGCAACGAGTCAGTTGTGAGCGATCATCGATCGCTAATGCCGTGCGTCTTATCAATCTTCCTTTAGAGATTCAGCAACTGATCGAGACAAATCAACTCTCCATGGGACATGCCAAAGTGATTCTCGGTCTTGCTAGTCAGAATGAACAGCTAAGAGTCGCCCACGTTGTGGTTTCAAAAGTCTTATCGGTGAGAGATACGGAAAAACTCATAGAATCTTCACCGGTCGCAAAGAAGCGAGGGACAAGGGAATTACAGCGAACGCCCTGGTCTGATGTTGAAGCGCGATTGCAAAAACGGTTAGGCACTAAAGTCGTGATCCAAAAAGGTAGACGTGGCGGGAAAATCGTCATTCACTACTTCTCTCCACCTGAACTCGACGGGATTCTCGAAACGCTCCTGAATTAGTGACCGCATCCCTGCCCTGTAAAAGTCAGAAGAGGTAGAGGCATACTTGTTGCTTCTACGTATTCCATGACCAAGCGGTTATGATCCACGATGTCCCATAATACAACTGCGCTGGAACAGCGGAGTCACCAACTCAAGGAGGCGCATACATGTGGGGGCAGGAGAGAATAATTGAGACGAGCTCAAGCGAGCAGGAAGGCGAAAAGGTTATCATGATTGCTGCTAACCCAACAATTGCCGAAGGGGCGGGAGACATTTGTGCCTTTGTGGGAAAGGGAGTTGAATTCAAAGGCACGATCACTTACAGTGGCACCGTTAAAATTGACGGGTATCTCGACGGAGAAATTCATACTGATGGCGTGCTGCTGATCGGTGAAGAAGCCGTCATCCAGGCAAAAATTACCGCCGGAACCATCGTGTCTAAAGGAAAGGTCACCGGGGATGTCGTCGCGAAGGAGTGCGAGAAGCTGAGGGCTCCGGCCGTCATGAATGGAAGTGTCAAGGCGCCGCTCCTTTCGATGGAAGATGGCGTCCTATTCAACGGTGCACTCGAAATGGCTCACTCCGTGCGCGAGATCCCTCGGGAGCTGCATGCCGTCGGAATGATCATGCCCCCTAACATTAAGCGAGTCAACGGTTAGCGGGGATATTAATAATTAGGTATTAATCCTGCGCGTTCTTTGTGTGGTCATGGGCCATGCATGTGTGGGAAGAGTCTGAGGAGGCGATCATGTGGGCAACGAAAGAACGGGGCCAGCAAGTCGAACAGAACTGCGAGAATTTTACGCTTCTAGGGAAAGGGGTGGATTTCAAGGGCGTGGTGAGTTTTGATGGCACCGTTCGGGTCGATGGGCGCGTCGAAGGCGAGATTCATACAACCGGAACATTAATCGTCGGAGAGCATGCCATGATCGAGGGCATCGTGTCAGCCGGTGTGCTCATGAATAGCGGCAAGATCAATGGCACCATTACTGCTTCTGAAAAGATTCACATCCTGAAACCGGGCCTTCTTGTTGGCGATATCAGGACCCCTCTCATTGCGATCGAAGAAGGCTCTCATTTCCATGGCATGTGTGACATGGGAGCTCATTATTGGAGTAAGCAAGCTGCCCTCTCGTGCGACATGCCTCCCGGCCTTGTTGCAGCAGCTCATTAGCAGCAGGGAGCAGCCCTCTAGCCCTTTCCCTATCTCCTGAGTACAATAGCGACCCTATGGCTCGCCCTACAGTTCTCCTTGGCATGAGCGGCGGAGTGGACAGCTCTGTCGCCGCAGCGCTTCTGGTACGCCAGGGTTACGACGTGCATGGCGTCACGCTTCAGGTCTGGGAGCACGAAGACGAAACGGTCGTGGTCTCTAAGCGCTGGGAGGAACGGGGGTGCTGCAAGGTCGGCATTGCCCGGTATGTCGCGCAAACATTGAAGATCCCGCATGAGGTGGTCGACACCAGAGAAACCTTTCGTGCCGGCGTAATCGACGA
>VBOM01000342.1 GCA_005877535.1 Nitrospirota bacterium
ACGAACAGATTGAACACCGACAGCCATACAAAGAACGTGCGGGCGGCCCACTGTGGAGAAAGGTGGCCCATCATTGCCACGAAAAACAGGACCAAGTTGAGACCGAAAAATGTGTACACGATCAGGAGTACCCGATACCGCGGCGCACGCGCAGAGAGCCACCCGAAGATCGGCGTCACGAGCAAGAGCGTCACGAAAGTGGCGGTCATCATCCAGGGCAGATGCTGCACCCCACTTTCGATCGCCATCTCATCGCGAACGGGACGCAGAATGTAGTAGCCGCAGAGGAGACAGAAAAAATAGAGGAATGCCCAGCCCACCGGGACGGCTTCGTCCGGTTCTGCATCGGTCACCGACGGGAGCACGTCTCGAAGCCACGCCATACGAACGGCATCCTGCCGTGACCGACTCTCCCACGCAAGAAGAAAATTTGCTAGAATGTGCGCGGCCCACGATCTTGTGGCATTCTCACGGACGCTTGATGATCGACCTGCGCAGCGACACGGTCACGAAACCCACTCAAGCCATGCGAAAGGCGATGGCACGTGCGGAAGTAGGGGACGATGTCTACGGCGAAGATCCCACCGTAAATCGCCTCCAGGAAATGGTGGCTACGATGTTTGGGAAAAAGGCCGCCCTCTTCGTGCCGTCCGGTACGATGGCCAATCAACTCGCCATTCGCCTCCACACGCAACCAGGCCAAGAGGTCATCGTCGAGAGCACGGCGCATATCGTCCGGTATGAGCAGGGCGCTGCCGGGGCACTCGCTGGAGTCCAACTCCATTGGGTCGCGGGAAATCGGGGCCTCATCTCGCCAGAGCAGGTTGAGGCGGCAATCCGTCCCAAAGACCCGCATACGATTCAAACGGCACTGGTCTGTCTGGAGAATACCCATAACAGCGGCGGCGGAACGATTTACCCTCTGGCAACGATTGAACGGATTCGCGCCGTTACTGCCACCCACGGCATTCCGATGCATTTGGACGGCGCACGATTATTCAACGCGATCGCTGCCACCACCTTGCCGCCGGCCTCCTATGCCCAGCACTTTGATACCCTGTCAGTCTGTCTCTCGAAAGGACTGGGAGCGCCGGCCGGGTCGCTCCTCATGATGAATGATCTCAGCCTCCTCGATAAGGCCAAGCGGCTGCGCCGCATGTATGGCGGTGCGATGCGGCAGTCCGGCATCCTCGCCGCGGCTGGCATCTATGCGCTCGAACACCATATTGGACGATTGAAAGAGGACCATGACCACGCTAAGCGCCTGGCGCGACGGCTGGAACAAATCCCGACGGTCAGGATCAATCATCAAGATGTCGACACGAATATCGTCATCTTCGATGTGATCGGCCACCGCCTAAGTCCACCGGCGATCGTCACCGCCTTGAAGCAGGAGGGGGTCTTGATCAATGCCATCGGCGGTACCAGTTTTCGAGCCGTCACCCACTTAGATGTCTCCGGTGCCATGACTGATGAAGCCTGCGAGATCTTTAGCCGTGTATTGGGGGACTAGCCTCTGGGCCCACGCCTCTCGCCCGAACATTGGCGACTGTAGTAGAAGCGCTCATAAATAAGCCGGGCCGGACGTCCGCTCATTGACACCTCTCACACTGAAATCTAGAATGCCGCGTAAATGGAGCACCAATGCCGTTAGAAGTTCTGTCGTTCAACCACATCAGCCGGATTCTTGAGGTCACCGACTCGCTCGGTCTGAACCGCGAGTGGGTCGAAATCCCGTTGTCTCCAGAAAGTCCAGGTGTCGTCCGACGGTTGACCAATGGTAAATTGGAAATCATCGTTGATTCGGAACAGTCGTTCGAGGACTGGCTGGGATCGCTCCCGAAACATATTCAGCTAGTACAGGGAGCCTAAAAATGGATAACCCCGCCACTCACCCTATCCCCACGTCAGAAGAATTGAAGGCAGAACTCCTGGCAATGCCGGAGCCGTCGGAACAACCGGACCCGATCGACGAACCGGGATTCGAAGAGCTTGTCGCAGTGACCTTGCGCCATGTTCGTGGCCGCCGCGGGGGCGACCTCGTCAGTGTGATCCTGGTGGGATCCAGCGTTCGGCGCGCCATCACGACTCACAGCGACATCGATCTCATTGCGCTCGTGAAAGGACAGGCCGATGGCCATGAGATTGTCCGTGTTGCCGATCGTCTGGCCGACATCCGCTATCGCGGACATCAAGAGTTTGAGGAGGACCTTCCATACTCGCCGCGCCTCCCGTCTCTCATGAGGAAAGCCCGCATCCTCTTCGACCACGACAGCATCGGCGCCAGGCTCATCGAACGAGCCAGTCAACGGTTCCGACAGGGGCCGCCCCCTGTCAGCATCAATGAACAGATTCGGATGAAGGCGGAGTGTTTCCATTCGCTGGGAAAAGCGCGGGATCTGGCCGACAAGCCGGCAACCGCGCAGTATCTGCTCTCGCTATTTTTCGATGACGCCGTCAACGCGTTTTTCCGGCTACGGGGCCTCTGGCTGACATCGCCGGGTGACGTGTTAAAGTTTATCGCCTCCCGCGATGCGGGGCTTGGTGACCTGGCTGGGCACTTCCTGACTGCGACCACTTTGCCGGAACGGCTCAACTTTGGGCGCGATCTTGCCGACACGCTCTTTAAGGAAGTACCGAATCCTGCCAGAATCGACTGATAGGGCTCCGGGATCAATCACCAGACTGCTGTCGCACGGGGCTTGCTAGCCAGACATAATTTGTAGGTCTGAACAGATGACAGGGTCCGCTTGAGGAACGTGATCTGCGCGACCTCGTCCAGCCATGACCGTACCAGAAGGAGTCACTATGGAAATCGGATTCATCGGGCTCGGAAAAATGGGAATGAACATGGTCACCCGGCTGCAACGTGACAACCACCGAGTGGTGGTCTACGATCGTTCGGCGGATCTGATCAAGAAAGCCGAAGGGGCCGGTTGTGT
>VBOM01000343.1 GCA_005877535.1 Nitrospirota bacterium
CAATCCCCCAGTATTTCTTGCCATACATGCTCTTTTCTTTGTAAACCCCATAGGCTTTCGCGACGGCTTTGTCTTCGTCGCTGAGCAACGTGAACGGCAAAGTAAATTTTTTGATGAATTTCTGATGAGATTCCTGGCCGTCGAAACTTACGCCAAGCACGACGGCACCCGTCTTCTTGATCGGCGCGATGGAGTCGCGAAAGTCGCAGGATTCCTTGGTACAGCCAGGGGTATCATCTTTGGGATAAAAATAGAGGACCACCTGCTTGCCCATGAAGTCTTTCAGGCTGACACGGTCTCCCGATTGATCGGGAAGCGATAGGGCGGGAGCCCGATCACCGACTTCGAGTTCCTTTACCATTAGCTTACTCCTTTCCCAGTTGCTTAGGAGCCTGTCCGACATTGCCTTCGTCACGAGGCGAAGGAGGTGCGGCCAGATGCGAGGCCGCAGGCCCGGAAAAACCGGAGGCGTATTCGCTGGAATACGTTGAGGATGTTTTCGGGCCGAGAACGACGCAGATGGTCGCGGATCGTTTGCCGCAGTAGAACGGTCAATGTCGGACAGGCTCCTATATTATCGTGGCCCGCCGACCGTGCCCGACCTGGTGGGCCCCATTGAAGGTTGTTTGTACACTTTCGTAGACTTCGGGTTGCCGAAGGGACTGAGAGCGGGCGAATCCCAGATCACTTTGTCGCCCGGAGCCAGGTTGGCCGCTTCCATGAACTGTTGTCGCGCTTGCTCCTTGTCGCCCAAGACATTCAGAGCCAAGGCATAGTTATAGTGCGCAGGCCCTGATTGAGGAGCCGCGGCCACCGCTTGGGAGAAATAATTCTTCGCGTCGTCGAACTCCCTCGCTTGATAGGCCTGCGTTCCCTGTTCAGTCAACATCACCGCTTGCGGCTTTACTCCAAACTCAAGCGCCAACGGAACCAACGGCGTCCCTTTGCTCTTGAAACAGGCGACTGCCCCGACGAGCAAGAAGACCGCTCCAAGTACGGACAGGTATTTCATCGCACCGCTACGTTTCATCGGCATCTCACGTCTTCGCGTGCTTCCGCGTCTCTTCCTCGAACGTTTTCCGATAAAGCACATCCCACTCCGCGCTGCTTTCGACGATCCCGCGCGAGTAGGAGGCCAACTTCGCTCTGACCTTTTGATCGATGTCTTCTTGTTGTGCCAACTCGGATGCGAGCACCCGCTTGATCTCTTTCAGGACCCGCCCCTCGTCGGCCTTTACCGTTACCAGTGGGCTTTTCTTGACCATCTGAAGAATGATGTGGGAGAGATGGCTGATTTTGTCTTCGCTCAACATACCTCACCCGTGAAACGTTAAAGGTGAAGGGTAAAAGGTACTGAGGATGAACGTTCAACCATACTGCGTTTCACGGTTCACCTTTCACGTCTCACGCTTTATAAGATGATGCCCCGCTCCCGCGCCAGTTTACTCTTCACCATCGTGAACATCCGCTGATAGTCCACGTGTCCCCGCTCGATGTCTTGCTCGTAGGTTTTCAACAGCTGCCGCACTTCGGCGTTCAGGCGGTCTTCGACCGACAGTTCTTCGAGAATGGCATGATCGATCTGCTCGACGAACGCCTTGCGATCCCCGACCATCGCCACCTGCCCCTCCTGCTGCAGCCTGCTGGCGAGCGACTCCGGTGAGGCGGCCGGGTCCCCGTTGAGGGTCTGAACGATGTGAGAACGAAGCTGGCGGACTTTTTCACCATGCTGTTAGATCCGTTCGATCCGAATAGTCGGTATATCCATCACACGCCGCAGCACCGAGGCATCCCCGAGAATGCGGCCAATCACATTGACACGGTCGGCCGGGACCGGATCCTGCCCCATACTCATCGGCGTGCGTCCGAAGAAAATGGCCAGGACCTGCCCTGCCCCCCAGAAAGCGACATCGCCGACTTTGACGTGATTCGTCGCCGTCTCTCGATGGTCCTTCACCCCGGCCATGGTACAGTAGAACTCTTCACCCCATGTGTTGACCGGACTTTCAACCGGCAAGGCGGCATAAACTTCCTGCGCCGTCCTCGTCGACTTGAGCTCCGCGTCGAGTTGCACAGAGCCGACGGTGATGCGAATCTTGTTGGGGAGATCAGCCATTGCGTTACGATCGGCGCCTTCTGGCGGCAATGAGATGAAAACCCGCTCAGGCCGCGGACTTTAGCTTGTTTATTCGGTGAAATCAAGGCTACAATTCAACGATCCTATGCTCGCGTCATCCTTCGTTCTTCTCAAAGGTATCGGCCAAAGTTCCGAACGCCGTCTCTGGCAGGAGGGCATTCTCGATTGGGCCACGTTCCTCCGATCTCCGGCCCTGCCTGGTATCTCCTCGACCAGAAAAGAGTGGTATGACCGCGAACTCGCCACCGCCCAATCGCGTCTGGAAGACGGCGACGCGCACTTCTTCGGCACCTGCCTGAAGAGTCGAGAGCACTGGCGCCTCTTCGAGACGTTTCGCCATCGTGCGCTCTATCTGGACATCGAGACGACAGGGATGGCTGCACGCGAGGGGCATGTGACAGTAGTCGGGTTATATCGCAATGGGCACATGACGAGCCTGGTCCGCGGGGAAACGTTAACGGAGGACCGATTGCATGCAGAACTGGAGCAGACAGACCTCTTCATTACGTTTTTCGGCAGCGGATTTGATATTCCATACTTGCAGGCAAAGTTCCCCCGATTGAATTTCAAGAAACCGCACTTCGATCTGTGTTTCGCGGCGCGCAGACTCGGCATGAAGGGTGGACTCAAACACATCGAGTATGAAGTCCAGATTGCGCGCGAGCCCCACGTAGTGGGACTCGACGGATGGGAAGCCGTTCGCCTGTGGCGCCAATGGTGCGCAGGAGACGCGGCCGCACGCGATCTGTTGCTGAGGTACAACGCGGCCGATACTCAAAATCTCGAACCACTCGCAGCATTGCTCTACGACAAGATGGTCACGCGATTCGGCCCGTCTTCTGTAGGATTTCCACCGGACCGTCATCAAACGCCAGCCGAGGTCGCTCCGTGACACAATCCCAGCACTGGACCGGGGTCGGCCAAACCGAGACAGGTCATGTTCGAGCATCGAACCAAGATGCGCTGGCTCTCCTAAATGACTGCGGTGTCTGGATCGTGGCCGATGGGATGGGTGGTCACCCAGCAGGGGATGTCGCGGCCCAAACCGCCGTGACCGTGGCCACACAGCGGGCGCGAAAACGAGCGGCCTGGCTCCAGGATCACCCGAGCGCTGCCGCCGAGTTCGTGGAAGACCTCGTGACGAGCGCCAACCGAGGAATCCATGACCTTATTCTGGCGAAACCGTCCTTGAAAGGGATGGGGACGACCTTCGTCGCCTTGGCGATCGCGCCGGCATCGATGCCGGTCGCCCATATCGCCCACCTGGGCGATAGCCGCGCCTACCTCTATCGGGCTGGACAGCTCCAGCAATTGACGCGCGATCATACCCTCGTCGAAAAACTTGTGCAGCGTGGCCTCATCGATGCAGCCACAGCGCTCACCCATCCTGAGCGTCACATCTTGACCAAAGGCCTTGGCATGGGCATCGACATGAAACCGGAGCTGACCTCGACGCCGATCACCCCACAGGACCTGATCATACTCTGTAGCGACGGGCTTACAAAAATGTTGGAGGATGCAGCCATCGCATCGGTACTCTCCCGCGTACAGGGCGATCCCAACCAAGCCTGCCACGACCTCATCGAGCAGGCGCTGAACAGAGGGGGAGAGGATAATGTGACTGTGATCGTCGTGGCATGGATGACGTCTGCCATTGCGAAGGCATAACCATTGACAAGACTCTATCGGACCTGTAGCCTCAATCTCTAGCCAGGCAGACTTTCCTCCCCTTGTCCTTGTGAACCAGACAGGAGAATCATCATGCGTGTGTCCGTACTGCTCCGTCTCATCCTGTACCTGGTCATCGGAGGCGCCTGCTGGGTTCCCGCAGCCATCAGCGGCACCTTGGATAACATCGAACTCGAAACTACAGTCCGCGCCCTCGTG
>VBOM01000344.1 GCA_005877535.1 Nitrospirota bacterium
ACTCGCTGCGGCCTTGCTGGACTGACTTTTTGAGCATCCTTCGAGAGCGTTCTTCTGTTGTGCCACATGTGGGACCATCAAATTCTAGCGTGCCAAAATAGTTTTTCCGTAGCCTGGCAAGTTAATCTTGTGTCCGAGACTGGTTGATCCCATACGGTATTTCGCAGATGCACCAACTATGAATCGTCGGCCAATTGAGATGAGGCACTATTTAGCCCGCATTATTCATGAGCGATTCTACTGCAATCACCGATCCCTGACTCAAGCGAGACGGGCGAGACTGGCGGGAATAGCGCGACAAGGAGGAACAGGGCTAACACGTCACGCAAGTCTCGCTCTTCGCGCTAGTCTCGCAACGCGGCTCAGCGATTTCGCGACGAACTGTCTTGAATTATGCGGGCTAGCACTGTCCGCTCTATTTGTCGTTGGCGCTCTGGCGATTCCATGTGGCGCGCAAACGCCGTCACCCGCGCCAACCCCGCCTTCGGTTCAGAATCAACCCGTACAGCCTTTGCAAGTCACGCCGAGTGCCGGGGTCTCCGGCCAGGCCAACCTCGGGCCCACATCAGTGCCGACTCCCGGGGTTGGCTCTACGACGAGTTCAAGTCTTGGGAAGAGTTTTGGCTCCGCAGGACAAGGACTTCCCGGGATGCCTGGCGGCCCGCCGATTAAAGGAGCGATTGGGTCTCAGGATCCCTCAAGCCAGTACATGCGCCCCCCGGTGATTCCACCTTTATCTTGTGACCCGGCCGTGAATATTCCTTGCTAGAGCAGGATGCTGAAAAAGTCCGCCAGCAGCGTTCTCGCTTCGCTCAGAGACTCAACGTACCGAAGTGTACGCTTCGCCTCTTCGCTTGCTGCGGCCTTGCTGGACGGCCTTTTTGAGCATCCTGCGTGGTGTATTCTTGCTATCCCAGACGTACAGGCCAGTGAAATTCCGGCGTACCCACAAAGTTATTCAGCGGCCTGCGAGAGCAAGATGCTGAAAAAGCCCGCCAGCCTGTCTTGTTCATTTGGTCTATTCGGTCTGTCTGGTTTGTTTGGTTGCATGAGACTAACCAGATGGACCAGACAGACCGGGCTTGTCCCAGACGTGTAGACCATAGAAGTTCTAGCGTACCAACATAGTTTTTCCGCAGCCCGCTAGGGGGAGGGCTCTGGGTGCAAAGTGACACTCAGGTTCTAATCCTGCCCGGTATTGGCAACTCCGGGCCGCAACATTGGCAAACGCTCTGGGAGCTGCGCCATCCCCGATGGCAGCGCGTGAATCTGGGAGATTGGGACGGTCCGGTATGCGAAGATTGGGTTCGTGCCTTGGATGTTGCCGTGCAGACCTGTTCTTCTCCACCCGTGCTGGTGGCTCATAGCCTCGCCTGTCTTCTGGTAGCTCATTGGGCTCATCATTCTGCACTAGTTCCGAAGGGCGCATTTCTCGTGGCGGTACCCGATCCGCAGGGCGCAAGCTTCCCTCCTATGGCTCGTGGATTCGTGCCGGTGCCGATGGAGCCGCTTGCTTTTCGGAGTCTCGTGGTCGCCAGCGCGAATGACTCGCTCGGATCGTTGGCCCACGCCAAACATTGTGCGATTGCTTGGGGGAGCACGTTCGTCGATATCGGCCAGGCGGGGCATATCAATGCCGACAGTGGGCATGGTGAATGGAACGAGGGGTATATGCTTCTTCAACGATTCATGGCCTAGTATAGAAAGCGGCTGCATCCTCAAGCCGATGGCTCTGCTGATGACCAGGCATCTCCGTCCAATCTTCGATGGTAAGCTTCGCTGCGGATGGGTCGGTGGCAAGCCGCATCTCATCGCCTATCATGACCGCGAGTGGGGGGTGCCGATTCACGAGGACCGGAAGCATTTCGAGATGTTGCTGTTGGAGGGCGCGCAGGCGGGTCTTACATGGGAAACAATCTTGCTGAGGCGGGATGGCTATCGTCGAGCCTTTGCGGAATTCGATCCAAAGAAAGTGGCGAGATTCACGGCGAAGAAGAAAGCCGTGTTGCTGAAGAATCCCGGGATCATCCGCAACCGGCTCAAAATCGACTCGGCGGTGACCAACGCGCAAGCATTTCTTATGGTCCAGGAGGAATTCGGTTCATTCGCTCGCTACATATGGCAGTTTGTCGGTGGCACACCGAAAGTGAATCGCTGGGCACGTATGTCGCAGGTTCCTGCCACGAGCCCTGAGAGCGACGCATTGTCAAATGATCTCAAGAAGCGTGGTTTCCGATTTGTCGGCAGCACGATCATCTATGCCTACATGCAAGCCGCAGGATTGGTTAACGACCACACCGAAGACTGTTTTACCAGGCGCAGGTGACGCTCATGAACGTCGATGTATCCCAATCCGATCTCCTCTCGCGCACAGAGGAGGTCTGCCCAGAGGCTGGGCTTACCACTCGAGTCCATAGTGATCCTGGAATACCGTCCAGGCGGCCAAGGCTAAGAGCATGAACCCAGCCAGATGCTTGGGCCTGAACCCCTCACCCATATAGATGTGAGCGAAGAGGATGAAGACGGTCAACGTAATGACCTCCTGCAGTGTTTTCAACTGGTATGCCGTGAGGGTGTGATACCCAATACGATTCGCGGGCACCTGCAAGCAGTATTCGAAGAAGGCGAGGCCCCAACTAGCCACCACGACCAGCCAGAGCGGCAGGTTCATGAACCGGAGATGGCCGTACCATGCGACCGTCATAAAGATATTCGAGAGAATGAGCAAGGTTACCGTCTGCAGAAAAGTCATGTTGTGCGTCTCCCTGAATTGTACTTGGGCCCATCACGGTCGGAATGTTGTATTTCGAACGAGCACACGTGGCAGAGTGACTCGGGCGCTTTCAGACGTACCTGTCTCCGGCATCCTCCAAGAGAAAAGGCACAGTGCGAATGTGGCAAT
>VBOM01000345.1 GCA_005877535.1 Nitrospirota bacterium
GAGAGTGGTTCCGCAGGACCATCCCGTCGAAGTGGCCGCTCAGGTTGAGAATAAAGATGTGGGGTTTGTGAAGAACGGCCAGATCGTCGAGATCAAGGTCGAGACGTTTCCCTTCACCCTTTACGGCACCATTCCAGGCAAGGTTCTGAGCCTGTCCGACGATGCCGCGCCCATTGAGAAGGTCGGCCTGGTCTATCCCACGCGCGTCAGCATGGATCGGTCCACCATCCAAGTTGAGGGGAGGCAGGTCAATCTGTCACCAGGCATGGCGGTCACAGTCGAGATTAAGACCGGCCAGCGCCGCGTGATCGAATATCTCCTGAGCCCCTTACTGAAATCTGTCAAGGAAAGCATCAGAGAACGATGAGTAAGATACTGATGTACAAGATATCTTCTTTGCTCACTCTCCCTGCTCTTGCTACGTTTTGTCTGGGATCTCTTTACCAAACTGAGGGCGCCGTTGGAGGAGGGGAGAGCAGCCTTGAATTACAATCGCGTCCGTTTCAAGCCTTGAACCTGACCTTGCGCGGTGCTTTGGCAGCGGCAGTTGACAACAACCCCGATGTGCTCCTCTATAAGGAACGGATCGAAGCAGCCCGTGGGCAAGTGCAAACGCAATTGGGAGCCATGCTCCCCAATCTCTCATCGACCGTCCGGCAAACCAGGCAAACTCAGTTTCTGGGGACCTTCGGGCTCAGTCCTATCAGGACTGACCCCTTCAGCATTTTCGACGTGCGGGTCAACGCGTCGCAAAATCTCCTGAGCGTCAGCTTGATTCAACGCTGGCGCGCCTCACGTGAAATGCTCCAGGTCAGCGAGTCGGAGGCCGAGAGTCGAAAGTTCGACACGATGGCCAGCGTGGCGCTCACCTATATGGAAGGCCTGAAAGCCATGGGCATGGTGAAGATGCATGAGGCCAACCAGGAGGTCATGAACGATCTGCTGGGGCTCATCAAACAGCGACAGCGTGTGGGCGTCGCGACCGGCCTCGACGTCGCACGGCTCGACGCGCAACTTGCTGGCGAACGGCAACAAACTTCCGTTTCGCAATATGCCGTCGAGCACGCCAAGCTGAACCTCCTCAATCTGCTGGCGCTTCCCTATGAAACCGCGCTGGCATTGACCGATGAATTTCGCCCCGATGTGCTGAATCCACCAGCTGTTCAGGCCGCCGTCGAAGAGGCCTTGAGGCAGCGGCCAGAGGTCTCGGGCCAGGTGACGCGCGTGCGCGCCACGGAACTGACCTATTCCTCCATCACCGGCGAGCGGTTGCCGTCGTTGGTGGCGCAAGGGGACTACGGCCTCATTGGGAATCGCTGGAACAACAGCCTCAACACGTACAACGTGGCGCTGTTGATGCAAATCCCTATTTTCGACGGCTCCCAGCGTGAAGGACGCATCGGCGAGGCCCGCAGTCAATTGCGGCAGGAGGCGCTTCGTCTCCAATCCATCTTGAACCATGTCAAAATGGAAGTGCATGACGCAATGGCGTCCATGGTTGCCGCAAGAGACCAAGTGGGTATCGCGCAGGCCGGAATGCGCTCGGCCTCAAAGGAGCTTGAGCTGGCGCGCGAGCGCTATGCCGTGATGACAGCCTCAAGCCATTTCGAGGTGACCAATGCGCTGACCGCCGTGGCACGAGCCAGGGAAAACCTGGTCGAGGCCTTGTTTCAATTGAACGCCGCGCGCGTGAATTTGGCCAGAGCTACCGGCGGTTTGAACCAGCTACAATAGTCCTCACCGGTGTTTGATTAATGAGCCCTTGGGTGTTGCGATTACCATGTTCGTTGAAATCTTTGGCCTACGAGGGTAGTGTGGGGTGAAGTACGTGGGGCTGGTATTCACATGAGTTTACATAATCGTTCTTATCGGACGTAAGAGATTTTTCAATTATGTCCCTCGAACTGATCGGGCGCATCCAACAGGAATTGTCGATTACCGGAAGCGCTCTCTATGAAACCGTCATTGCGCTTGCCGAACGTGCCAACCGCAAGGCCGAAGTTGTCCGTTTGCACAGTCAGGCGTCGAGCTTGTTGAGCCAGATCGAACAGGCTCACGGTGAACTCGGGCGTCAGATTGCCGTGTTCTGTGCCAAGCGTCCACCATTCAGCCATGAATCACCCCTGCCATCCGATCAATTGGAACGTTTCCTCAGTCACACCGGCGACCGCATTCAGCAGCTTAAACGGACGCTGCTCAGCGTCGACAGCCATATTCACGAACTCAAGCTGGAAACCATCCACCACGAGCTCCTGACCCTTCAACAGGACCTGAGTCTTCGTGCGGCTGCCATCGAACGGTTCCCTATCCTCCAGGGATCACCCGTCATTGGCAGGACGCTCGCCAGGGTGGCGCTACCTGCGTCGGTTCGCCTCGTCACGATCCTTCGTGGACCATTTCTGGTGCCACCCGACGATGCCCTCGTGCTCCGCGTCGGTGATGTCCTGATTATGATCGGACTGCAGACAGATCTCGCACAGGTTGCCTCAGAGTTCGCCCAAACTCGGAATACCAAGCTGGCGTAACCCAACTGGGCAAGCCACCACGCGAATCATGAGGGCACGTAGGCTTCTCCACTATCCATGATGTAGAATCTCTTCGAGGTGTACCGGATGACTCGCATGCTACAACTCCTCAGCAGCCTTGTGTTCTTGGCCTTGCTCGATATCCACTCGGCCACCGCCGCTGAATCCGCCGCGCCACAATCCAACGACTCGCCGGGCCTCCGCCTGCTGGAAGACATCCAAACGGTCATCACCGACCTGGCCGAATCGGCAAAACCTTGCGTCGTGAATCTCATTCCCCTGTCGGGAGCAGGACGTGGACGTGAATTGTCTCAAGAGCGGGTTCCCAATGCCTCAGGATCAGGGTCCGGTGTCATCATCGATCCTGACGGACACATCATCACGAACAACCATGTCATCGGCGACGCGACGGAAATTGAGGTTCGCTT
>VBOM01000196.1 GCA_005877535.1 Nitrospirota bacterium
CGAGACTGCTTGCAAAAGCCCAAAGAGCAGTAACGACCGGACCATCCCAAGCTTGGCCATCGCGATGCCCCCGGCCAATGCGCCAATTAGTGTGGCTCCAAGCCCAAGGCCCTTCACATACCCGACATCGCTGACGGAAAAGCCCATCCCTCCAATGAGAAACGCCGTTTGAAGCGAGGCTGCGACGGCGTCTCCAGTTTTATAGAGAACAATGATGGCAAGAAGCCCGATCACCCCTGGACGAGCAAAGAGTTCTTTCAGTGGTCCACCAACCGCTTCGGCCAGACTTGCAGGCCTGTCACTCAGCTCTAACGGTTCCGGACTGACGAGGATCGTGACAATTCCCGTCGCCATTAATGCGGCAAGCAGCAAGTACGTGTTTTGCCATCCAATATGATCCGCCAAGAGGAGGGCGCCGGCGCTCGCAACCAACAGCGCACATCGATAACCATTCACCCACACAGCTGCACCGAATCCTCGTTCTGGACGTAAGAGTAAATCGGTCCGATAGGCGTCGAAGACGATGTCGAGTGAAGCAGAGAGGAAGGCGACCACGAGAGCCAGGACCCCGAGTATCTCCGGACGCTGTTCTGGACCAGTCACCGCCATGGCCACCAAGCCGAGAGCGACACAGAGCTGCATCACCAGCATCCATCCACGCCGGCGTCCCAACCAGGGAGGGACCAGACGATCCATCAATGGGGCCCACAGGAATTTCAGTGTGTACGGGAGACCGACGAGCGTAAAAATACCGATGGTCTTCAGGTCGAGTCCGACAACCGTCAGCCAGGCCTGGAGCGTCCCAGTTGTGAGGGCCAATGGCAACCCAGAGGCAAAACCCAAGGGCAACATGATGCCGATGCGCCGGTTCGCAAGAATCTGAATGAACGATGCGGTTTTCATCGAGCCGTTTCGGTAGGCTGGGCCGGGGCTATCGCGTAACCTTAGGCAAATGTGCCAAACGCACGCTGGACGGCCGAGCACAATAACGGAAGTAGCATAGCATCGGAATGGAGAGGAAGCTCAGGACATTCTCGAAATCGAATCTATCGAGGGCAAGGAGGAGGAGGAGGGCGAACAGGCGTTGAAGCATCACTCCCGCGCGGCAGCGCCTCGAAACTCAGCAGGGTTGTCCATTAAAGGTACAGGGCTTGTAGCGTGTAATATCAAACTCCACATTTTCTTGGTAGACCCGTTCGTTGCCATTCACGCCATCCTGCTCTGGATCGTTGTACATGGTGTGGTTCCACCAGTAGAACAAAGGGTAGGCCTCCGTCTGGTAGACAGGATTGCCATAATTGCTCCTGGAATATTCCTGGACTAGACGACCGGTGACATAGTCGACTTTGTCAGTACCATTGAGTGAATACAACATCAAGAAGAGCCGAGCCTCATGATCGTAGTGTTCGTCAATTCTTGTCGCGAGGTCAGGCTCATGAGGAAGGATCTCCTTCGTCCATCCACCGGACAGAGGGAACATGATGAAAAGAAGAGATGCTGTGAAGATGGAGGCTGCCAACTGCGAAGGTGTCACAACAGACTCACGATAAAAGGGCGGGCACGGTCGGCAGATACTACCATGGCCTTCCAAGGCCTTCAACCGAGGACAGTGAGCAACGAGAAGAACTCGTTGCAGATCCTTGCTCCCATCGCAAGGATCTTCCTATAATGGTCCGCCTATGATGAAACGTGCATCTCTCCATACGCTCGGCTGCCGACTGAACCAGGCAGAGACAGCGGTGCTCGCAGCTCGCCTGCGAGACGATGGCTACCGCGTCGTCGAGTTCGGCGAACCGACGGACTTGCTCGTCGTCAATACCTGTTCTGTGACAGAAGATGCAGAACGAACCTGCCGATACGTCATCCGCAAGACGTTGAGACATTCTCCCCATGCCTTTGTGGCGGTGACCGGTTGTTACGCCCAAACCGGCGTTCACGAGCTGCGCACCATTCCGGGAATCGATCTCATCGTCGGCAATCAATTCAAATGGGACTTGCCATCATTTCTTCCAGCCCCACAGGTCATGAAGAAACAGCCGAACCCGGAAGTGCTCCATACTCGCACCATCAGCCGAGAGGATTTCACCCTACCGGAGTATGGCGAACCAGACTCCACCAGGGCGCTGCTCAAGGTCCAAGATGGTTGCAACGTGATGTGCAGCTTCTGTCTCATCCCCTTCGCGCGCGGGCATGAGCGGAGTCGCCTCCGTGATGACGTGATCCGAGAGGCCGAGATGCTTGTAGAAAGAGGCTACAGGGAGATTGTGCTGACCGGCGTCAACATCGGGCAGTATCGTCAGGGCGAACTCGATCTGGTCGGGTTGATCGCGCAATTGGAGACGGTAGAAGGACTCGAGCGAATCAGAATTTCATCCATTGAGCCGACGACGATCACGAACGCCCTCTTAGATTGCATGGCTTCCTCATCGAAGCTGTGTCCCTATCTCCACATCCCCCTTCAAAGCGGAGACGATTCTATCTTGTCGTCCATGAATCGTCCGTACAATGTCGAAGAGTTTACTCGTCTGATCCGCCGGGCCGTGGCGGCGATTCCTCACCTCGGGCTCGGAACTGATGTCATGGTCGGGTTTCCCGGAGAGACTGAGGAAGCATTCAATCATACTCTGGGCATCGCGCGCGCGCTTCCCTTCTCCTACTTCCATGTCTTCTCCTATTCGCAACGGCCCGGCACCGCTGCCATGAAGTTGCCCAACCAGGTGCCGATCACAGTCGCTCGGCTCCGTGCGAAGATACTCGCCGAGCTGTCCCGCCTTAAACGCCTGGCCTTTGCGGAACGGTATATCGGATCAACCGTGTCCGTCCTCTTCGAGTCAGGAGCAATGGATGGCTTCAGGTTGGGGCTTACATCAAATTTTTTGAAAGTGGGCGTCCCTTCAAACATCGACCTCACCAATCACCTGAAAGAGGTGCGCATTATCGGAGCATCGGACCGGTGGGCGCTGGGTCAGCTGACAGCCGAACATCAGCACCTGCGAGGAGTGCCGGTTCTATGAAGGCCAAATCCACACCGACGCATGTACATCTTGAAACCTTCGGCTGTCAGATGAACGAGTACGATTCGGAACTCGTTCGCTCGCTTCTAAAACAGGATGGATTTGTGTTTACCGACGAGCGAGAACGTGCAGACGTGATACTGATGAACACCTGCGCGATTCGCGAGAATGCTCACAATAAGGTGTACAAACACTTATCCGAGCTCAAGAAACTCAAGCGGCAACGTCCGTTGGTCGTGGGCGTCTTGGGTTGTATGGCCCAAAACCTGAAGGAGGAGCTGACGGACATTCAGCCGCTGGTCGATGTGCTCGCTGGTCCTGATGCCTATCGCCAGCTGCCGATGTTGATCCGCAGCGCGATGCTCTCGCAAGTAGAGGGGCTGAATCAGAAGGAACTCGCGGTCGACCTTTCAGAATATGAAACCTATCACGATATTGTACCTGATCGAAACGACGGGGTGAACGCCTGGATCGCCGTCATGCGAGGCTGCGACAACTTCTGCAGCTTCTGTGTGGTCCCCTACACTCGAGGTCGTGAACGTTCCCGCGTTCCAGAGGGAATCGTTCAAGAAGCTCGCAGGATCGCCGAGCAAGGATTCAAGCAGATTACGCTCCTGGGACAAAACGTCAATTCGTACCGTTTCGGCGACTGGGATTTTGCACGCTTGATCACGGCCGTCGCGGACGTACCAGGCATCGAACGCGTGCGGTTCACATCTCCGCACCCCAAGGACTTTCCACTTTCATTGTTGGAAGCCGTCGTATCCCATCCCAACATCTGCAAGCAAATTCATTTGCCACTGCAATCCGGCAGCGACCGCATACTCAGCTTGATGAATCGCACCTATACCAATAAAGAGTATCGTGCCTTGGTCGACCGTATCCGCACCCTGCGGGCTGACATCGTCCTAAGCACCGATCTCATTTGTGGTTTTTGTGGAGAAAGCGATGCGGAGTTTGCCGAAACGTACCGGCTTGTCGAGGAGATACGATTTCATTCAGCGTTTATCTTCAAATACTCTGAGCGAAAGAACACCATCGCTGCGCGCAAGCTTTCGGACGACGTTTCCGAACCGGTAAAGACCGACCGGGTAACGCGACTCTTCGACCTACAACGGAACATTTCCTACGAGCGGAACCGAGAATATCTAGAGACGACAATTCCCGTCCTAGTCGAAGGGGATGCCAAACGATCCGCCGCACAGGGTATGGGAAAATCTGATGGCAACATCACCGTCATCTGGGACAAGTGTGCGATATCCTCTCAACCGGGAGATATGGTTTCCCTTGCCATTTACGATGCTTCGTCCACGACGTTGTATGCGGCACGTCCCCCGGTAAATTGAATCGGTGGTGCCCCGCCCTACTCCCCAAGAATCATTTCTGCAGAGTACGCTCCAAAAACGAACACTTCCGAACAAGATCTGTTTGTGAATCCCCCTCCCTCACGGCTCTCATGATGTGATGCGGGGTTGCCATCCGCATGATAATCCGCAGTGGAACTAGCGTTTTCCTTTCAGGAGTCCATGAAATTACTCAGCACAATGTTGTGATTTAGTACTGCATTATCATACGCCTAGACTCATTCCTCCTGTGGTTATCCTTGCCCCCATTTAGTCAGTCCACTCGATAACAATTCCCATCTTCTCCTGATCTTGCCCTGGTACACCACTGAGTCTGCTTCACCCCTACTAGAGGCACAATATTTGCTAGGAATTCAATCACCTGTCTATAACCCTACACACTCACTCTTTGGGGACAAGGCATGATCGAAAATCAAAAACGCAACGATCAGAGCGGGGAAGAAAAAACAGATACCTCCATGAGCCTGGAAACCCTCATCGCGATAGGACTCTTCGGATGGATTGCACTGAGCATGGCACTGATGGGGCTGGGGGTCTGGTAATCCCCCTCGGCGCGCCGACAGTGCATCTCGCCACGGATAAACACACACCCCTGCTGAAAGAAGGACCGCAGCGATGAAGCGCTATCTCACCCTAACGAATGTGCGGAGTCCGATCGTGCAGAGCCTTGTCGGGATCGCCGCGTGCGCCCTCGTCATCAGCGGTTGCGCCGGTGGGACAAAGCTCGCCCACAATGCAAAGGGCAGCGTTTACTTGGAAGAAGTGACCGATTGGTCGTTTGAAGCAAGCCATCCCGCTGTGATCGATCAACTGACCATCACAAAGATCGTGAAAGGGTTATATGGCAATGACAACATAAGCGGATCTTCGAGAATGTCCGCTGGTGGCAGCAAGCCGATGAGAATTTTCAGCGATGAGGATGCAGAATTTCTCTCTCCCCTGCTCGCACAAGGCTTATCAAAAGCGAAACCCGAACAGATTGTTGGGTTCCGCGTATCCTCATCGGCAGGGTCAGGCTCTGAACCCACCACGGGCAGTATTTACGTGCAGAAGGGATCACTCTACTTGACCATTGGGAAGGGTGCCAAGCCGACTGGTTTTCTGCCTGAGTCGGCTGCACGCACCGAGCCGGCTCCATCCTATGCCGCCGGTGGTTCACTCGACGCCATGACGATGATCATCGACTATCATGCAATGGCACAGGCGCCGATGCCGGCAGCCATGCCGATCGCAAAAGCTACGCCGATCACGCCGATTGCCCCGATGATGGCAGCCGCTCCGGCGGTCTCTGACAGTGCAGGCCAAGAGGTGGGAGAGAGCGAATTTATGGCCCAGAGACTCAGTGACTTGAGGGTAGCAAAAGAGGCGCTCGCCAAGAAGGATTCCGAGATTAATATGCTTCGCAAGGAGTCGGAATGGATGAAGCGAGAACTACGGAACCGCGACGAAGAAATTAAAGCGATCAAGTCGACTAAGGTATCTGTTAAACCGGCGCCGAAGAAGAAATCGGCGCAGGCCACACATATTCGCTAGGCTGGCTCAGCCGACATTCAGTAATTCCGGCTGGAGCAAAACCACTTCATTGGACAGGGGCTGTCGGAAATTCATCCGACAATAACACGCATACGTCACATACGTATCTTGTAGGCAGTATCGAGCCAGCTCTAGCCCCTGGCCTTTCGCCCACATCTCAGCCACCTGAGCCCCACTACCCGATTTAGTTTCGACGTTCAGCGCTCGCGCGAGCACGTCGAGTTTCACCCACCCACGCATATCCCAATTGCTCCAGATCGCCATCGTGTCGTAAACCGGTTCCGTGCGGAACTTGGCGAGGTTGACATCCAGGCTTGGCTTGACTTGGTGGATGATAGATCGCTTCTTAATGAACGGGAGGTCGAAGCCTAGACCATTATGGGTGATGAAAAGCGAGGGACGGTTCTGAGCCAAACGGCTCCAGAATTGTTGCAGCAACTCTCGCTCATCCCCACCATACCAGGCCACGGATCCACGGGGCTCGAGCTGGTCAGAAAATTCCAACAGGCCGATACAGACGATCTGACTGAACGTGCCGTCAAAGGCCGACTTCGCATATTGTTCATCCTCGACGCGTCGTTGAGCTTCGGCAGCGCCCGCCGAAAACAAATCATAGCCCTCGCCTGCCGGCTCAGACTCGCCGCTTGACGAAAGCTTTCCCACCAGCCGTGCCCATTCTTCCCGAGGCGCTTGAATGGTCTCAATATCCAGGACAATCTTCATAAAGCCTGCCCAATGCTCTGTCGCTGTAAGGCCTCGATGATCGGACGGTCCGCTGGGGGGAACTCGAAATTACCCAACTCGTGTGGCGAGACCCATCGAATTTCCGCACAGTCGAGTGCTGTGGCGTGTCCGGTTTTGATCCTGCAACGGAAGAAATGCAGCTCCACAGTTTTCTCTGCATACTCGTGCCGAACAACTTGAAAAGGTGTCGGCACGTTGATACGAATACCCAGTTCCTCGAACAACTCCCGCTGCAGACATTCTTCCAATGTTTCACCTGGCTCGCACTTCCCGCCTGGAAACTCCCAGAAACCTGCCAGGTGCACACCAGGATTTCGTCGGGCGATCAAGTAGCGGCCCTCACGATAAACAAGACCGACAGCGACTTCAACGACCTTCATGCCGCACCGCCGCTCTTGGCGACTTCTGATCGAAAGGGTACGTCTTGCAAAACGATTTCATCGGGCATTGCCGACAGGAGGGATTTCTTGCCGTGCAACAGGTCGCCCCAAAGTCCATCATCGCCTGGTTGAAGTCATAGCCCTTCCCACTTGGAATTAAGGCTTCCGACAATTGCCAGAGCCTTGCCTTTTGAGTCTTGGGATCGCCCTTCGCCATGAACACCCGATGAAGAACCCGAATCACATTTGTATCCAGGATCGGGGCATCTTCATTGAATGCGAACGATCGAATCGCGCCGGCCGTGTAACGTCCGATTCCCTTGAACGACAGTAATTCATCCGCGTCGCTCGGAAGATGGCCCCCATACCGCTCCACTGTCTCGCAGGCGATACTATGTAACCGCTCCGGCCGAATATTGTAGCCTAGTGGGTACCACGTCTTCTTCACATCCGAGACCGGCGCATCAGCCAACTCTTCAAAGCTTGGGTAGCGGCCTAGAAACTCATGGTACTTCGGAATCACCCGATCGACCTGCGTCTGCTGCAACATCACTTCAGAGATCAGAATGTGATAGGGGTCGGAGGTCTTTCGCCAAGGCAGATCGCGGCCATGTTTCTCGTACCACTTCAGCAACCGAACCTGAAAACGGCGCTTCTGCGAGGGGACGAGGCCTGGGGCCTTCTTCGCTCTCGTCTTCTTGCTCTGAGAGGATGTTCGTGAGCCAGAGGTGGTGGGCATCGCAACGTCAATCCAATGGCGGCATTCTAGAAGTGCGTCCACCCAAAAATCAAATGGCAACCGGCAGGACAAGTGCTGCGGCCGATGCACCGAGCGCTGCCGGACGATCTAGCCTGCATCATTCATGACGGTTCGTCGCGAAATCGCTCAGTGCCGAGCCCGCCTGCCTGGACGCCGGCTCTATCGCGTCCAGGTGTGTTGTCACCGCGCTTGCGAGGTTGAGCGCCCTTTATATGATCGTGGCGCGAAGAGAGAATACCGCATTGGATTCTGACTCCTGTTTCCGCGATTGCAGCAAAAACGCTCACGAATAATGCGAGTTAGCACTCATCCGTCACCTCTGTCTGAATCTCTCAAATTTCCAGATTCTTCTGCTTAATTTTCGTCATTGTCTGCTTCTCCATCTGTCTGGCCACACCTTCTCCTCCCCAACTTTTGGGTACCAGTAGATTCCAAAGATCTCTATTTCTTTGACAACCACTCGTTCACCTACTAGCCTTTCATCAGGCAAATACAATGTCATCAGGATCCTTAACAGCGAGACCCCTCTAGAAACGGATGCCTTTTTAGGAAACATGTATGGTGGAACAGAGGCAGCACGTTCGATATCAGGTGGAATTCCCTGCTACCTTCGCGGGCGACCATAGCGGGATAGGAATCGTGTACAACCTCGGGATGGGTGGCTGTAAGGTCGTGAGCGATCTTGCGGTAAAGAACGGCGCCATCCTCACACTGCACCTCCAGATTCCCGAACAGACTTTTGCCATCACCATTCGAGCTGCCACAGTCCAGTGGACTCTGGAACTCGAGTTTGGGTTGGAATTTCTTGAGATGCAAGGGATGGAACGAGCCCGTCTTGAACAGTTCCTGGCAACCCAAGTGAACATCGCCCCTTAGGAACCATTCAATACACAGTTATGGTCACTAGAAAACATCCCAGATTTTCCGTATCGCTCTCCAGCACCTTGATACAGAAGGATCACTTTCGCCATACTGGGGCAGTACGAAACATTTCGGCCAAGGGATGTCGCGTAGACAGTATCATCAGCCCCTATACCGGAATGCAGCTCACCGTACAATTACATATTCCTGGTGAGTCCAGGCCGATCTTAATCGATAATGCCGCAGTCCGCTGGTCCGGGTCCTCCGGCATCGGCCTGGAGTTCCTGACGATAGCTCCCCCGCATCAAGACCGACTGGACCGCATGATCCAGCAGCTCCAACCCAAGACCGGCCTTTAGGAGCCTGTTCGACATTGACCGTTCTACTGCGGCGAACGATCCGCGACCAGCTGCGTCGTTCTCGGTCAGAAAAAATCCTCAATGTTTTCCAGCGAATACACCTCCGGTTTTTCCAGGCCTGCGGCCTCGCATCTGGCCGCACCTCCTTCGCCTCGTTACGAAGGCAATGACGGACAGGCTCCTAGTAGGCGCCCTTCCCTCTAGCCCGCACAATTCACAAAGGCTTCTACTGCAACCGCCGATACGCCGCTGCGACAAGCCTGACGGTGGGCGGGCTTGCCGCTCGGTCGGTCAACATACTGTTTCAAGTATGCCTCCCTCCCTCACGGCTCCCCGCGCCCGTCTCGCTTGCCGTCTCGGCGGTTTCGTCACGACCCCTCGTGAATAGTGCGGG
>VBOM01000346.1 GCA_005877535.1 Nitrospirota bacterium
GATGCCTGAACCCTGACCAGATCCATACCAGGCGGGGCATCTATATACTGAGAGGATCAATAAACACACTAGGCATCTCCCTAGGAACGTGGGGCAATCTCCCTAGGAGCCTGTCCGACCTAGCCTTCGTGACAGGGCGAAGGAGGTGCGGCCAGATGCAAGGCAGCAGGCCCGGAATAACCAGAGGAGTATTCGCTGGAATACGGTGAGGATCTTTTCTGGTCGAGAACGATGCAGCTGGTCACGGATCGTTCGCCACGGTAGAATGGTCAGTGTGGGACAGGCTCTTAGTCTGCAGATCGGCAATCGGCAGGTGAGCGTGCCGATATCCAGGCCGGCGAACCGCATCGTGCGTGACGAGTCCTTCATACGCCGGTTCGAATCTCCGTTATCTCCGATTCAAGCTTCTCGCGTGCGGCCTTGAGTTCCAGGATCTCTTTGACGAGTCGACCGACTTCAGCGTCGTACAGGACCCGCTCAACCGGTTCACCTCCCTCGCGAAGATTAACCCCTCGCTCGCCTAGATCTCGATACAGCTCGTCCAATTGCTGGTCGAGCTTGCGGATTTCGAGTCGAATCCGCAGCAGTTCCGTTTCTTCCAACGCACGGATCGCCGCCTGCGCCGTACCATGGCGCAACGTTGCCAACCCAGCCTTCAAATCATGCTTCAACCGTTGCAAGAGCCCCACAAAACCCCCTAGCAATGGGCTCGAGGAACGCCCCCATCCCACCCCTTCCCGCTCGTCTCGCGCCTCTCGCCTTCCGTTTAACTCACCGACCCTAGATCCAACTTCGTTTCCCACCGGCGCAACATTGCTTCTCGCAAGGCGCGGTGCGCCGGCGCCTTCAGCTGTGGGTCCTGCTTTACCAGTGCAAAGGCCTCCTGCCGGGCCTGTTGGAGCATATCGGCATCCCGCACCAGATTCGCGACACGAAACTCCGGCATGCCCCACTGCCTGAACCCAAAAAACTCGCCGGGCCCGCGAATGCGGAGATCTTCCTCCGCAATCACAAACCCGTCGGTCGATCGTACGAGCGCATCCAACCGCTCACGGGCTGCCGATGGCGGTTCTTCGCCGGCCGCCTTGGGCTTCGCCGATCGAAACAGCACGCCACCCGAGGCCATCAGCAGACAATAGGACTGCTGTCCGCTTCGCCCGACACGTCCGCGCAATTGGTGCAACTGCGCCAGCCCGAACCGCTCAGCATGCTCGATCATCATGACCGTGGCATTGGGCACATCGACCCCGACCTCCACCACCGTCGTCGAGACCAGGACCTGGATCACCCCCTTCTTATAGGCCGCCATGACCTGTTCCTTCTCTTCCGACTTCATCCGGCCGTGCACAAGCCCGACGCGAAACTCGGCCAACTCGTCCGCTTGCAGCTGCTCTGCACCTTGCATGGCCGCCTGCAGATCGGTCTTCTCCGATTCCTCGACGAGCGGATAGACCACATAAGCCTGACGGCCGCTTCGCAGTTCATCGCGCAGAATCTGGTAGGCCCTTCCGCGCTGGCTAGCACTGAGGAGAAACGTCCGCACCGGCTTTCGGCCCGGCGGCATCTGGTCGATTATCGAGACATCCAGATCTCCATACACCGTCATGGCCAGCGTGCGCGGAATCGGTGTCGCGGTCAGCACCAGCACATCGGGCTTATACCCCTTCTCGATGAGCGTCTTCCGTTGGAGGACGCCGAATCGATGCTGCTCATCCACCACTGCCAGTCCAAGTTTCGCGAAGGTGACGCCTTGTTGAATGACCGCATGGGTCCCGATCACGACCTGCGCGGTGCCTGAGGACACCTGCTCGCGAACGGCTTTACGCGCTGCCGCTCGTCCACCGCCGCTCACAAGCACCACGGACAGCCCGAGCGGTTCCAAGAGCCTCATCATCGTCCGATAGTGCTGCTCGGCGAGAATTTCCGTCGGCGCCATCAGCGCCGCCTGGTAGCCCGATCCACAGGCCAGCACCATTGCCTGCGCCGCCACGATGGTTTTGCCGGAACCGACATCGCCCTGCACCAGGCGGTTCATCGGTTTGCGCGATGTCATGTCCGACATGATCTCTCGGATCACCCGCTCTTGTGCCGCGGTCAACTGAAAGGACAACGCCCGATCCAGCTTGCCGAGGAGCGGCGTCTTCGAATTGAACAACAGCTGCTTGACCTCTTCCTTCATCACTCGTTGCCGCGAAGCCAATGCGAGTTGGAGCACGAACAGCTCTTCGAACGCCAAGCGACGATGCGCCGGCGTGAGGCCTCGATCGAGCTGTCCCCCATCCGTCCCTGGCTGAGGGAAATGCACATCCT
>VBOM01000197.1 GCA_005877535.1 Nitrospirota bacterium
AAAACCGAGGACTTCGTTGCGCCGAGACTCAGGACGGATGAAGTTCGGATGTTGCTCGATGTGTTCGACCAAGCGAGCCTGGTACTGCCCCATCTTGAAAAAGTAATTGCGCTCACTGAGTTGCTCGACAGGTCGTTTGCAGTCGGGGCAAAGGCCGTTCTCGACATCTTTTTCCATCCAGAATCGCTCATCGAATGTGCAGTACCAACCAGTATAGTCATCTTTGTAAATCAGTTTGTTACCATGGAGTAGTTGAAGATATCGTTGAACCACTGATTTGTGCCCGTCGTCTGTTGTTCTGATGAAAGCGTCGTGTGAAATGTTCAGCCGCTCCCACAGGTTTCGAAACTGAGGAGCGAGTCTATCGCAGTGCATTTGCGGAGCAATTCCGGTCTTGGCTGCTGCCTGCTGAACTTTTTGTCCATGTTCGTCGAGCCCGGTGAGAAAGAAGACATCGCGTCCTCGCAGGCGGTAGTAGCGAGCCAGGACATCAGCAGCGATTGTGGTATAGGCGTGTCCGATATGCGGCACGTCGTTCACGTAATAGATCGGCGTCGTGATGTAGAAGCTGTTCGGGGTACTCATCTGGCGTGACAAAAGATACCAGGTAATAAACGGCGAAAGCTAGGCGGGTAGTGGGACGGACGACGTTGCCACCGCGTCGCGCAGGCGGAGCAAGATCATTTCCAGCGCCATGTGGAGATTGAGGTGCCGCGTGGCGTGCTGCTCGGTCATCTCAATCTCACGGAGCAGGTCCAACAGCGAATCGGTGTTGGCCTGTTGCGCGTAGGCTTCTAGCGTCGTGAGATCGTCAAGGTAGAGTATCTGGTCACGATCTCCTCCGACCTGAAGCAAAATGAGGTCGCGGATCCAGCGTGCCAGCCAGGCGAGCATGTCCTGTGCACGGTCGGCCTTCGCGATCGTTTCCGCCGAAGACAGGATGGACCCGATTGATCGCAAGGATTGGGGACGAACCAAGTCCACGAGTTCCTGTTGTCGCGCGCGAGTATCCTTCACATCGGCAGTGAGGGCTTCCCCGATACGCCCTTCGCTGATGATGGCAAGGAACCGCGCGTCGGCGGGAGGGATTTCACGTTTCAGGATGAGCGCCGCTTCCACCTGTGTGCGAGCCGGTGTCGTAAAGCGAAGGGCCTGACAGCGTGACCGGATGGTCGCAGGGAGGGCTGCGGGGCGACTCGAGATGACGAGGAAGAGACTATGCGCGGGTGGCTCCTCCAACGTTTTTAACAGGGCGTTGGCCGCGCCGATTGTCATGCGGTCGGCGTCGTTGATCAGACAGATTTTTCGCTCACCGATGAGCGGACGGTACATGATCTGGTGCTCGATCTCGCGGACTTGCTCAATCTTGATTTGCTGGCTAGCCTGTTCCGGGTCCGGCTCGATGACGAAAAAGTCCGGATGTGTGCGGGCTTCGATCTGTTGGCAGGACCGGCATGCACCACAACTATCGAGACCGTCCGCTTCGGGAGGCTGATCGCAGTTGAGCGCTTGCGCGAGGCGAATGGCTGTCAATCGTTTGCCAATCGCGTCTTCGCCGTGGAACAGATAGGCGTGAGCCAATCGCTCATGATTGACTGCTGCCTGCAGGAGAGCGATGGATTGTTGATGGCCGATACAGTCACGAAAGGGCATGCTAACTCCGGCGGCGTGGTTGGCGACGCGGTCGTGCTATCCAGCCTACCACTATCTCAGTGAGCTCGTCCCGGACTTCTTGCGCGGGCCTATTCGCATTTACGATCGTCATGCGGCCAGGTTCTTCGGCGGCGAGCGCCAGAAATCCACGGCGTACCCTTCGATGAAAGCGTTCTGTCTCTCGGTCCAGCCGATTCTGTTGTTCACGATCGGTTCGCCGTCTGGCCAAGCCGACTGAAACCGGAAGGTCGAGTACGACGGTGAGATCCGGTGTTAGCCCACCGGTCGCGACCTTGTTGGCCTCCCGCAGCCACTGAAGATCAAGGCCTCGCGCGAATCCTTGATAGGCAAACGTGGAATCGGAAAACCTGTCGCATAACACTACGGTGCCGCGCCGCAGTGCCGGCATGATGAGATGTGTGACGTGCTGACACCTCGCAGCGAGGATCAGCAGGGCTTCGGCCTGAGGCGTGACTGGTTCGTGAGGTGACGCCGTGAGGAGGATCTGGCGGATCACTTCTGCGGTAGCAGTGCCACCTGGTTCTCTGGTTTGGAGTACAGGGTACCCTGCCTGAATCAGGACCTCCACGAGGTGGCGAATCTGGGAGCTTTTCCCACTGCCTTCGACCCCCTCCAGCGTAATGAACAGGCCACGAGTCTGTCGCTTCTTCGCCCCCATCGCTCTGTCCCCATCGCCGGTGAAGAAAACGGGCGGGATGGTATTCCAAGTTGTTGAAAATAGCAAGAAAAGGCTTGCGAGGCCCTCGTAACTATCTGTATGATAACCATCTATTTCCGTCAGCTGATATTTATGCTGAAAACCTTGCTAAAACGCTACTTTCTGACGGGCTTGCTCGTGATTATCCCCATCTGGGGAACCGTCCTCATTTTGAAGACCCTTTTCGTGGCGGTCGATGGGATTCTCGGGGATCTCCTGGTCCGGTTGGTGCCGAGTCATTATGTGCCGGGGCTGGGGATTTTGGCGTTGATCATCTTGATCTTTGCGGCCGGGCTGTTTGCAAACAATTTTATGGGCCGGTGGATCGTGAAGTGGTGGGAGAAATTATTGAATCGTGTGCCGCTCGTGCGTGGGATCTACTCGACGCTGAAATCCATGATGGATATTTTGTCATTCTCGGAGCATGCTTCATACAACCGTGTCGTGATGATTCAATTTCCCAAGAATGGCCACTATTGTATTGCCTTCGTGACGGGCGTGACCAAAGGGGAGATGCAAGATCTCGCGCAGGAGCCGCTGATCCATGTGTATGTGCCGACGTCGCCGAATCCTACGTCCGGGTATTTCCTGTTGGTGCCGGAACATGAAGTCACGTCCGTCGACATGAGCGTAGAAGAGGCGATGAAGCTCATCGTTTCAGGGGGGCTCTGCTCACCGTCCACGTCGCTGGCATCGGCCGTGACTGCCGCGACGAAGTGGGATACGGTCAAACAGCCTGAAACGGGGGTGCCGATCGGATGAGGCATTCACGAGCCACTGAAGTCTCGACGGTGAAGAAGCTGGTCAGCCCCGATCAACAGGGGAAGATTGCCGGCCTTGCGGTGGTCGTGATGGCTGCCGGGCTCGGGAAGCGCATGCGCTCAAAACAGGCGAAGGTGCTGCATCCGGTGTCTGGCCAGCCGATGGTGCTCTATTCGGTTGGGCTCGGATTACGCGTCGCCGGGGATCGTGTGGCTGTCGTGGTGGGATATCAGGCTGATCTGGTTCGCCAGGTGATCGGCCGCGCGACCTCAGGGAAGAGCGGCGACTTTCCAGTTGCGATTGTTGAACAACGGGAGCAGTTGGGCACAGGCCATGCGGTCTTGCAGAGCCGCCCGTTGTTTGCGGTGGGCAAACGGGGCGCTCCATCCCGGTATCTCATTCTGAACGGTGATACGCCGCTGCTTCAGGAAAAGACCGTGCGCGAACTCCTTCGCGTTCATGAGGCGGAACGCGCGACCGTGACCATTCTTACCGCGGTGCTCGAAGACGCAAGTGGGTACGGGCGGGTCGTGCGTGCGAACTCAGCCGAGCGGGGTGTCTCTCGCATCGTCGAGGATCGTGACGCTAATGCAGAGGTGCAAGCGATCCGTGAAATCAACGTGGGCACCTATGTCGTCGACGGCGAGTTTCTCTTTAGCGCCTTAGAGAAACTCGACCCCAGCAACGCCCAAGGAGAATATTACTTGACGGAGATCGTCCATCTCGCGGAACATTCCGGACGGCCTGTGGCCGCTGTGGTGCTCGACAATCCCGACGAAGGGCTTGGCGTGAATACGCGCCGACAGCTTGCTGAAGCCGAACAGGTGGTGCGGCAGCAGATTCGGGACCGCTGGCTGGATGCCGGGGTGACGATGATCGATCCGGCCTCAACCTGGATTGATGCGGCGGTCACGATCGGGAGAGACACGGTACTGTATCCCAACGTGACGCTCGAAGGGACAACGGTCATTGGGGAGGATTGTGTGCTGCGTTCCTCTACACGACTGACGGATTGCACCGTCGGTAATGGCGTTGAGATTCTCGATCACTGCGTATTAGCCGATTCTCACATTGAGGACGGCGCGCACCTAGGCCCGTTCGCCCATCTGCGTCCCGGTGTGGTGGTGCGGAAGAAGGCCAAAGTCGGAAACTTTGTCGAGATGAAAAAAACCGATCTGGGCGAAGGATCAAAGGCGAACCATCTGAGTTACCTGGGGGACACAAAGATTGGGAAAGGGGTCAACATTGGCGCCGGCACCATCACCTGTAACTACGATGGTGTGCGAAAGTTTCAGACGGTGATTGGGGACGGGGTCTTCCTCGGCAGCGATACGCAGCTGATCGCACCGGTGACAGTGGGGGCGGGAGCCATCGTCGCAGCAGGCACTACGGTCACGGAAGATGTGCCGGCTGATGCCTTGGTGATTGGGCGGGTGCCTCAAGTGAATCGTCCAGGGTGGGCTGCGCGCCGGCGGGCGTTGCAAGTCGGCGTGAATCGCGAAACGTTAAACGTGAAACCAAAAACGAAGTCCACTGGCCTCACGCCTCACGTCTCACGCCTCACGAAGAAACGACCGCTGGTTTCAAAGGGTAGACAAGTGGAGAAACGCACCAGGGGTTAAGTATGTGTGGAATTGTCGGATACGTGGGTGATCACGAGGCGGTGCCGATTCTGATCGGCGGTCTTGCCAAGCTGGAATATCGAGGTTACGACTCGGCTGGCGTTGCGGTGCTGCAAGGCGACAAAATCGAAATTCGGCGCACGGTCGGCAAACTCTCCAATCTTCAGAAATCGCTCAAGGAGAAAGAACTCAATGGTACCGTGGGAATCGGCCATACGCGATGGGCGACGCACGGGAAGCCCTCGGAGCAAAATGCCCACCCGCACCGCTCGAATGGCTGCGTGCTCGTGCACAACGGCATCATCGAAAACTATCAGCCATTGAAACAGCAATTGGAGAAAGAGGGATACAAGTTTCACTCGGAAACGGACACGGAGGTCGTGGCGCATCTGATCGATAAATATCTCCAGCGGGGCATCAAGCTGGCCGCGGCTGTACGAGCCGCCACGAAGGATGTACGCGGGAGTTATGCGCTAGCCGTAATTTCGGAGCGGGAACCAGGGACGATGATTGCGGCGCGCTCTGGATGTCCGTTGGTCGTGGGCACAACCGGCCAGGGGTCCTTCGTTGCGTCCGACGTCATGGCCATGTTCGCCCATACCAGTGATGTGGCCTACCTCGAAGAAGGCGATATGGCGGTCGTGACCGCGACTAACATCCATTTCACCGATATCGAGGGGCGCCCTGTAAAACGGAAATTGACGAAGATCACCTGGGATGCCTCCGCGGCGGAAAAGAGCGGATTCCCGCACTTCATGCTAAAGGAGATTCACGAACAGCCGCAGACAATCCTCGACACGATGCGCGGGCGCTACTCCTACGATACCGGCGAGGCGGATCTGCCGGAGATCGGATTGACGCCCAAAGAGTTTGCCGCAGTTGGACGGATCTGGATCGTGGCCTGTGGTACTTCGTGGCACGCGGGGCTGGTGGGGAAGTATCTGTTGGAGGAGATGGTCCGTACGCCGGTGCAGGTCGATATCGGCAGCGAATTCCGTTACCGCGATCCGCTGGTCGGTAAAGATGATCTCTTTATCACGATCTCGCAGTCCGGGGAGACGGCGGACACGCTGGCCGCCGCGCGTGAAGCGAAGGAAAAAGGGGCGCGTATCGTCTCGATTGTGAACGTGGTGGGCAGTACCCTGGCCCGCGAATCAGACGGCGTCTTCTACACGCATTGTGGGCCTGAGATCGGCGTCGCCTCGACCAAAGCTTTTACCGCGCAGCTCACGGCGCTCTACATGCTGGCGCTGCATTTGGGCCGCGTGCGCGGGACCTTGTCTGTTGCGGACGGCAAGGCCTGGCTCGATCGCCTGGTCCGGCTTCCGGTATTGGTCAAACGGGTGCTCGATCGCGAGGCGGAGGTTGTCGCGATTGCCAAGCGGTATTACAAGAAGCGGAACTTCTTGTTTCTGGGTCGCGGCATCAACTATCCGATTGCGCTTGAAGGAGCATTGAAGCTGAAAGAAGTTTCCTACATTCATGCGGAAGGCTACGCCGCGGGAGAGATGAAACACGGCCCGATCGCGCTCATCGATAAGGACATGCCGGTGGTGGTATTGGCACCGAAGGATCGGTTGTACGAAAAGACCGTGAGCAATCTGATGGAAGTAAAGGCCCGGCGCGCGCCGGTCATCGCGTTCGTGGCGGAAGGCGAGCGGGAGTTGGGGAAGATTGCCGATGCGTTGTTCACGATTCCCGACACCCATCCACTGCTTTCGCCGATTTTGTTTACGATTCCACTGCAGCTCTTGGCGTATCATATTGCAGCGCTGCGGGGCGCGGATGTGGACCAGCCACGTAATTTGGCAAAAAGTGTTACGGTCGAATAGCTGAAGAACATCGTTACAGATCAGTCATGGGGTCTAGCAAAAATAAAGTTCTAAGCCAAGCAACAAAATTGTTACCTCACGGATACGATCAGTAATATGAATAGGGGAATAGGCTTGATAAGTTAAGTTCTAGGGGATCGTGTGACAAAACGGAATGGATCCTCCGTGTAGGAGCCTGATGAATCGCGCGAGGTAAAAGGTTCATTTTTCTTGGCAGGGGTGTCCTTGCAAGAACAAGGACTTCGGGTGAGGTTAGGTAAAGACTTTATTCTTGGTGGAGCGGTAGGTGTTTCATCCTCTTCTGTTGCATCATCTTGCTGCATTCGCATAATTCGCCGTCACAACAGCCAACCGATTTCTCTACGATACACCGTTTTCCGAGGAAGGGGTTAACGTGAATAAGTGGGAACAGCCGCTTTCTCGCAGGGGCAGTCCTCTTTCACTTGGGGTCATGCAGTCCCCGCCGACCTGATCTTATTGTATCGTCACACGAGGTGAAGGCTGATGAAATTTTATATCGCGGCTTTTTGTGTAGTGGGCGGTCTCCTTTTCTCTGCGCCTCTAGCCCTGTTGGCTGAAGAGGCGCCGCCTTCAATCAAGTTGCTCCCCGTCGTGTCTCGTGACATTCTTTCCATGGTACCCTTTTCGCGCAGCCTCAAGTCGCCTGTATTTCTTACCCATGCCGGGGACCAGTCGGGACGGTTGTTCATCGTCGAGCAATCAGGGACTATCAGAATATTGGACCGAGGAAGACTGCTGGATGTGCCGTTTCTCGATATCAAAGAGCGTGTCCTTTTCCGAGGTGAACAAGGGCTGCTAGGCTTGGCATTCCATTCCGAGTATCGCCGCAACGGACGCTTTTTCGTGAATTACACAAGAAAGAATGATGGCGCTACGGTGATCGCTGAGTATCGTCGAAGCGATCTGGAGAACCGCGCGGGACGTGAGGAACGGGTCCTGGTTTTGATCCCCCAGCCCTATCCCAATCACAATGGCGGTATGATCCTGTTCGGCCCAGACGGGTATCTCTACATTGGGATGGGGGACGGTGGATCTCAAGGCGATCCGCAGAATCGCGCCCAAGACAAGGATGAATTATTGGGAAAACTGCTTCGGATCGACGTGAATAGTCGTGTTCCCTATGGTATTCCAGAAGATAACCCTTATGTAAGAGGCGAGGAACGGCCTGAAATCTTCGCCAAGGGGCTGAGAAATCCCTGGCGGTTTTCGTTTGATCGAGAAACCGGGGATCTCTGGCTGGCCGATGTCGGGCAGGACAAATGGGAGGAAGTTAATATTGTGAGGAAGGGCGGAAATTATGGCTGGCGAGTCATGGAGGGGCTTCATTGCTTTAGCCTTCAGGAACCCTGTAGTAAGGAAAATTTTATTCCCCCGGTACTTGAGTATGACCATCAGGGGGGCCGTTGTTCCATTATTGGAGGTTATGTGTACCGTGGGAAAGCTAACCCGGCGCTCGTCGGCGTCTACATCTATGGGGATTACTGCAGCGGCGAAATTTTTTCGGTTCGCACGGCCGCTGGCGGACGGGTGGTTGGCGAACCGAGGGTCCTCAAGACCAATGCTGCTATCTCCTCTTTCGGGGAGGACGATACGGGCGAGATCTATATGGTCGATCGCAAAGGGGCTGTCTACCAGCTTGCATCAGGATCCAAATAGTCTGTTGATCTTCAAATGGTAGTCCTAGCCGTACTCAGACAATCTCGTGCAGCCATATACATGGTGAGCTGAATCCATTGCAGCCAAATGGTACGGCAGGGTCACATGTGATAACGTTCTGCCCATCCCGATCTAAGCCTTCCTTACAGAAAAGGCACTAACTTTGAGTATCCAAGTGAGTCTGAGAGGAGGCAAGTTGTTACGGATCGCGGATCGTGATTCGCCAAAATTACATGCCGAGGTTATTGTCCAGAGATTCAGTGTGCCCTTCGCGTATAATGTGCACTTTACGCATAGAGCACTGGCGCCGTCCAATCGAGTGCTGGTAAATGCCATTTGTCTCAACAAGACAAGTGAGTTGCGCAGGGTATTTGCGATCGTTGATGAAGGACTGTCGAAAGCTCGTCCAGGCTTACCCAGTGAGCTGAGAAATTATTTTACAGCGCATCGGGATTCCATGAAACTCGTTGCTCCGCCTCTTTGTGTTCCTGGGGGGGAGAAGGTAAAGGATGACCCCCACTGGCTCTTACAGATACACAAAAAACTTCACCACCTTCACATTGATCGCCACTCGATTGTTTTGACAGTCGGTGGCGGGGCCGTTCTTGATATGGCCGGATTCGCCGCTGCTACAATACATAGAGGTGTGCGGAATGTTCGA
>VBOM01000347.1 GCA_005877535.1 Nitrospirota bacterium
AGAAGACTCAGCCATGGGGATGAACTTAACCGAGGGGTGTGGGGCTGTCAATCGCGAGACGCGGCGCGTGAAGCGCGAGAGATGCGCGAAAGGCAGGACGTGAACAGATTATACTCCTACCTCGTCTCGCCTGTCCCGCAAGTCGCGCGTGTCTCGCTCGGCTAGGCCGTCGAGTTGTGCCCATAGGATGCTTTTCTGTATAAGGATGATTGTGCAGGTCATCGATTCAGCACGTTCTTCCTTTCTATTTCGTGCAGCCTCATGGGTTGTCGCGGGGCTGGGTGTTGCGACGTTGACAAGCTGCTCGCTCTTCTCGAGTCGAGACGGCTCGACCATCGGATACTATCTCCCTCTGACCGTCCAGCTTCGATCCGACCCAAGTATCGCAGGGGCGCAGCTTACCTATCAGGACGCCTGCGGCCAGAGGCAATCCTTGCCGATCAGCGCTCCACTGCAGGACATGCTCAAGCGAAAAACAGGCCTTGTCTTCGAGAAGGTCCTGACTGGTGAGATGGGGTCCTCGTCTGCGACTGATGGCATTGTCGATGCGGCGTTGGGCCTGGCCCATGTCGATCTGGCGATCCCTCGAAAGGCCGACAAGAGTTATCCAGCCACGGTCACCCTGGGATTGGACTTTGCCTACACGGCTGCCGATGGGAGGGTCCTCTACAGCAAAAATATTCAAAGCATTGGTCATGGAGAAGTCGATGTCACCGAAGCTTCGTGTGAGGTGAAGGGTCTCGACAATATTGCCCAAGAAGCCATGGGTTATGTAACGGACGGTATGGCGAAGCAACTCGGGACGTCCAGCATGATTATCGATGCCGCTCAAGCACGCCAGGCCGGTGGGGCATTCGAATCTGCGAAACCGACAGTCCCGCCGCAGTTGGCGGTAGCCGTTCCTATACCGGTCCCAGTGGACGGACCAGCCACGGTGATTTTCCGGGCGATCGTCCGTAACCAGAATCGCAATCAGGTGCTCCATACCGGTGAAGCCGTCGCGATCGAAATCGAAGTCAAAAATGAAGGGCCTGGAACCGCACGGGCTGTCGAGCTGTCGGTGACCGCCACGCCGCCCTTGATCGAGCGGATCCCCAGCATAGTCTCTGTCGGCGACCTGCAGCCCGGCGAGGTGAAACACCTGACGTTGGACAGCAAAGTCGGGATGGTCAAAAACGCCCTGCTGGAGGAGTTGACGCTGATGTTGCGTGCCGGCTCCCCATCGGTCCAGCTCCCGTCCGCCAAGAAGTTTCTGGTGGCGATGAAGCCTGAGTCTGCGACGGAGCCTGTCGCGCTGCCGGTCGACGTCGATCAACTGCCGATACGAACAGGCCTGCTCAAACAGCCAAAGGCCGTAGGCATTGTCATCGGCGTGGGGCGCTTTCGGGAAACCGGCATTGCCAGGGTCAAGCACGCTGCACGAGATGCGGAAGTCATGGCTATGTACCTCAAATCGATCGGAGGGATTCCTTCCGAGCGCGTGCGCACCCTCGTTGACACCCATGCCCTCAAGAGCGACCTGGTCGAGGTGTTGGAAGAGTGGCTGCCAGAGCGGGTAGACCCCACCACCGTGGTCTATGTCTCGGTAACGGCTCGAGGAGTAGTTGAGCCCACCACCGGCGCAGTGTCGATCATGTTGTTCGACAGTACGGCAACGTCCGTCCTACGCCGCTACTCGCTTCGTCGGCTGCAGGAATCATTGGCGAGATTGCCGATTCAGCGGGCCGTCGTAATGCTCGATCTTTCGCTCGAACTGGTATCGGGCAAGGAGGCAGCAGATATGATCGCCCCGCGGTGGGAACAGGAGGGTAGCGGGAAAGAGAAGATCATGTGGATGGTCGGCAACCGGGGAGTCCAGGAGTCCCACAGTTATGACCCAGGCCGGCACGGGCTGTTTACCTATCACTTACTCAAAGGCCTGGGCGGTGCAGCAGACCTCGACAAGAACGGCACCATCCTTGCTGGCGAACTCTGCACCTATACCAAGGGGCAGGTGCTCAAGATGGCGCACGAGCAGTATGACAACGAGCAGGAGCCCCTCTGCCTTCCTGGGCCAGGCCAGGGGGCCTTGGTCAGGCTGCAGCCAGATGCCCGGTTTAAGTAACGGCCAATGCATCCCGACGGCTGGTCAGCCAGCCAGATCGTTGGGGATGGAGAGTCTTGCCTCTCGTCTGTCATTGCACGATAAATCCCTTGAGGCTGAGAAAAAACCCGTGTAAGTTGTGGACTCTAGCGCGAGGGCCGGCGTAGCTCAGTTGGTAGAGCAGCGGTTTCGTAAACCGCAGGTCG
>VBOM01000456.1 GCA_005877535.1 Nitrospirota bacterium
AGAGTTGGTAAGGCAGGCTTCAGGGCCGAGCCCACGAGGGAGGAAGGCATACTTGAAACAGTATGTCGATCGACCGAGCGGCAAGCCCGCCTACCGTCAGGCTTGTCTCAGCGGCGTATTGCGGGTGCAGTAGAAGCCTTCGTGAATTATGCTGGCTAGTGCTGCGGAAAAACCATTTCAGCATCCTGCTAGTGTTCTGTTGGCAAGACCATTCGATCATGCTTCTGTGAGCGGGAAAGGCTGGCCAAACTTGCCGGGGAATAGAGAGGGGCCGCTCGGGATGGCCTGAAGTTTTTCGGATAATACACGCAAGTCATCGGCTGACAGATTGGCCATCGGAATGTGCAAGGGATCTCTACTATCAACAATCAACAATGCGAAACCATGGAGCAGTTCCCATCGCATAAGGAAGATAAAAACGCAAATTAGTTGCCTGGGAGAGCTTACGAAAACGACTTTCGCTTATCCCCAATTCCTCCACAGGTTGGAAAAGGTCCCAAATGGGCATATACCATGCCCAGAGTCGCGTGAAGTTAAAGAGGGTTCCCGTTTCATCGCGAAAGCCAGGAGATGTTTCCCCTGAGTGAATCAATCGAGCGCACAGCACGAGAGGTTTTCGTTTCCTTCGTAGCCGTTTAATCAGAAAGTCGACAGACTTATCCGTGATAGCGGCATCCGCTGCACAGGCAACTGCTGCATCATCGGTTTCGAACAGGTAGCAGTTCCAGAAGGGCTTAAGCGAAGAAGGCATTTCTCCGAAAAAAGGAAACGCTGTCGTACGGATGTCGTCGATGGTGATCGTCTCACCGTGCTTCAGGCGGATGACCTTCCGTCTTCGGCCCAGAACGTTCCGGATGAGAGTCGATAGGTCGACCTCCCACATGTGATCCGGGTGACAGTCCGGGACAACGATGGGGATATCCTCGGGCAACATCATCAGTACTCCCAGATTACAATGATCAATGTCCTGGTGGGTCACAAAGACAGCATCCAAGGGCGGGAGTTGTGCTGGTGACAGCTGGGCCAGCTGAGGGCCGTATAGTTCAAAAAAAAACGATCCCCGAAGGTGTCTGAAAAAGACGACCCCAAATCCTTTTCTGTCCACTTGATATGCGGTCGAAGAAAGGGATCAACGCAAACCGATGATCGTGAGGTTTGAAAGAGAACGCAGGCGTGTCCCAACCAAGTGAGGCGGTCCTTTTTCCCCTACAACAGGCCTTGAGAGACAATCTGCACCGATGGGTCGATCTCTTCAATCAATTGACGGCTACGGAGACCCTCAATCGCTGGTGAAAGATTCGCCTCGCACTTCCCAAGGATTCGAGAGAGTTCCTTCTCCGAGAGTCCTTGTGAAAGCTTTGAAATGATCTGGGAAACAACCGGCGTGTGGCGTCCAGCCGGGATGCCAGGACTCTCGCTGCGACGGTGGAGACCGTCCAGGAAGTTGATCCTCAAGCGGTCTTTGTTAAATGCGATTCTGTCCCGAGCGCTTGGAATTTCCGCAACAGAAGGTTCTCCGCTTGTGTCGGTCTTCACCAGTTCCGAGTACGGCAATTGCGCGAGGAGTTTTTCAAAGCGGGAAAGTGCTTCCGGTCGAGAATAATTTTTTCGAAGGTTCTCGAACAGGCCATTAAGATAAGCGACCATCCCTTCCAAATACTGCAAGCGTCTCAGATCGAACTGGCTGTTTTGAGGTGTGAGCGGAGCGCGGCCGATCGAGACTTCAGGCACAGTGAAAAGGGATAGGCGGAGCTGCCTATTGATTTTCATGCGACATTATGCGCGGTAGCCGGGTTCACTCCTCATGGGCCCCGTTTAGCAGCTCGGCTATATGGCAGACGGTCCAATTCGCACCAGGGCTCTTCTGACGCTCGTGTCGTGTAGGAAATCGCGAACAGGTTTTCATTAACAACTGGTCTCAACTCTGTCAAGCCGGCTACAGCCGGATCATGTCTTTATCAGGATGCTGAAAATGTCTCCCTTCTCACCCGCCCGACCCCGGCGGCTACTTCACCCGCCCGCCCTGAGTCTGCCAAGACAGCCTCTTTACCCAGGGACGCACCTTTTCCCATGCGGCGTTCTCGCGTCGCTCAGAAACTCAACGTACCGAAGCGTACGCCTTTACCTCTTCTCTCGCTGCGGCCTTGCTGGACGGCCTTTTTGACTAGTCTGCGGGCTCTGCTGGAGCCGTCCGTGACTTGCTCCAGACCGCATTCCCCAGGGTCCAAAATTGTTTTTCAACACTCTGCTTACGACTCCCTTCTATGTCAGTAGGCGCTGATAGCTCTGGGTGGCGCACGGTGCCACTGAAGAATGTGTGAAAGGAATCAGTCCTAGGGCCGGCTGAGGGCGGGTTTGCACTGTGGATGCTCTCCCCTACCAAAGAGGCATAAGCTGCTACCAAAAAAATATTGATGTTTCCCAATAATTCATTTAATTGTCCTGAGCGGGTAGAGTGCATTCTTTTTGGAAAGGAGGTTATACAATTATTTGCTTAGTGTATTGACCCATCTTCGGTCGTCACTTCCACCTACAAGGAGAGTCATCATGGAAAAGAAAGAGAAACTTGAGCTTGTGATCGAGCATCTGGAAGAGCGCATCGCGCCCTGGGTTGTTAATGGGGGCAACAACGGTTTTGGTAACGGTGGTGATGATGGAGTACCGGGGCACTCGGCGGATAGCAGCTCGCCGAATGCCGGGGAATTT
>VBOM01000198.1 GCA_005877535.1 Nitrospirota bacterium
AGTCGGGCGAGCACCTTCTCTCCATGCGTTTCGCTCTGGACGTCGAAGGTCACGTCTCGCACCATACAGTCTGCCGTTGCAGAGACGATATCCACCGCACCCAAGTTGGCGCCTTCTTCGGCCAGGACGGCAGCCACTTTTGCAAACATGCCTGGTTTGTTGGCGAGTTGGAGACGAATGGTCAGACGGTAGTTGGAATAGGGCCCAATCTCAGTCATAGCTGGTCCTTATTCGTAGATTACCACAAGACAGGTCATGAACCAGAGCGGCTTGTGTGTTGTAGCTTTCTTTATGGAGGTGGTAGAGGAGGAAAATGAGCGGTTGACAGCGGAGGCCTATTCTGATTACCGTACTGCCCCTGTGTCCTTCTTAAGTGGGGATACAGCATTTTAACACTAACATTCAAAGGGGGTGACATATTATGAAGCGCATTTTGATGGCAATTATGGCAGTGGCAGTGGCAGTGGCGTTCAGCGCTCCGGCCTTCGCTGAAGAGAAAAAGAAGGAGGAGAAGAAGGACGGCAAAGTCGTCGTGCAAGAGGAGAAGAAAGAGGAGAAGAAGAAGGACGATAAGGGTAAGTAAGCGCAGCGGATGTCGTTTGCCTGGTCAGACAAGCCGAACTTGACCTATTTTGAAGAGGCCTGCGATCGTGAGATCGCAGGCCTCTTTCCTTATCCTGTCATTGACCCCTCTCCGGCCCCGATGCTACCGTGAGACCATGCACACTTCACCAGGATCAGTAAGGCCTAATCGCCTCATCCACGAAACCAGTCCCTATCTCCTCCAGCATGCCTCAAATCCGGTCGAGTGGTACCCCTGGGGACCGGAAGCCTTGCAGGCATCGAAAGCGCAGAACCGTCCCATCCTGCTTTCGATCGGGTATTCTGCCTGTCACTGGTGTCATGTGATGGAGAGGGAGTCGTTCGAGAACGAGGCCATTGCGTCACTCATGAACCGGCATTTTATCTGTATCAAAGTCGATCGGGAAGAGCGCCCTGATCTCGATGAGGTCTATATGCAGGCCACGGTGACCCTCAATCATGGTCAGGGTGGATGGCCGATGACGGTCTTCCTGACGCCGGATCAGGAGCCGTTCTTTGCCGGCACGTATTTTCCTCCAGACGATCGCTGGGGACGTCCTGGGTTCCCCAGTCTGCTCAAAAAAATTGCAGACGCGTGGGAACAGGATGCCGCCGGTCTCACAAGTCAAGCGCACCAATTAACCGAACGGTTGAAGAACGAACTCAAAGCGGTGTTGCCCATCTCAGTCAGTACCTCCGTGCTTGATGAGGCCGTAACGCAATTCCGCGAGCATTTCGATGAGCGCCACGGAGGGTTCGGCAGTGCACCGAAATTTCCCCCCTCCGCAGGGCTCTCGTTGCTCCTGCGTTGTTACCGGCGAACTGGAGAGAGCCGGACCTTACAGATGGTCACACGCACGCTTGACGCGATGGCGGCCGGGGGACTCTACGATCATATCGGAGGAGGGTTCGCGCGGTATTCCACCGACGAGCGTTGGCTGGTTCCTCATTTCGAGAAGATGCTCTACGACAATGCCCTCCTGGCCCGGACCTATCTGGAAGCCTATCAGGTGACCAAGCAGGCCTCCTATCGCCATTCCGAATCGACTGCGTTCCATCGAGGCCGTGGCCAAGGAGTTGAACGTCACCCTCGATGAACTCTACGAAACGATCCATCGTGTGCGTCCCCTCCTCTATCGCGCCCGCCAAGAGCGAGTACCGCCCGGACTTGACGACAAGATCATCACGGCATGGAACGGCATGATGATCTCGGCGATGGCCGAGGCAGGTCGTGTGTTAGGGATCAGCCGCTACATCGCCGGTGCTATGCGGGCGGCAGATTTTCTCTTGCGAGTGCACCGGACTTCCGAGGGAGCGCTGCTCCGAACATCGCGGCAAGGCCGAGCCCATCTCAATGGGGTACTGGAGGACTATGCCTATCTGGCAGAAGGATTGATTGACCTCTATGAAGCCTGTGGGCAGCAACGATATCTCACTGCCGCGCTTCAATTGGGAGAGCGGATGGTGGACTCGTTTCGAGATGAGGAACAAGGAGGGTTCTACACCACCGCGAAGACGCATGAAACGCTGATCATCCGAGCGCGTGAGGGGGCGGATGGTGCGACACCCAGTGGGAACGCCGTGGCGGTCTCAGCCCTCGCCAGACTCTCGTTTCACTACGATCGCCAAGATCTGCGCGAGGCAGCGATCGGCGGGATTCGCGCCTATGGCCGCCAGATGGTTCGGTATCCGAGAGCCTTTGCCAAGAGTCTTGCCGCGGTGGATCTGTTGGCGGAAGGGCCGATAGAAATGGCTTTTGTCGGAGCGGCCAACGATCCTGGGATGGAGGCGCTGCAGCTTGCCGTGCGCGAGGTGTTCTTACCCCATCGCGTGATTGCCTCCAGCGATGGAACGGGCAAGCCGTCCGGTCATCCCCTGCTGACCGGCAAGGGGTTGGTAGAGGGGAAGGCGGCCCTCTATATCTGTCGAAACTTCTCCTGTCAACGTCCTCTTACCGATCCGCGTGAGGTCACCGAGGCGTTGTTGTCGGCGTCGCGACGAACGGATCAGACGACCCAACAGACCCTCTTGCAAGGAGCGGCCCTCCCCGGGTCGGCCAGTCCCGAGGGGACAGCCAGGTATGCGGCACGCATCGTGAGTGAGTCACGCCATCACGTGCACATGGAACATGGGTATGTTCGGTTTGGCAACAGGGGGTTGACGACGTCCCGACTGGGGTTCGGTACTTATCGGGTCGATACGAGGGAGCCAGAGCATCGAGACGCGCTTAAGAAGGCCATGCGAGAAGGCGTAAACCTGATCGACACGTCGACGAATTATATGGATGGCGACAGTGAGCGCCTGGTCGGCTCTGTCTTACGCGAGTTGATCAAGAGCGGTGAACTGACTCGTGAAGAAGTGATCGTCGTCTCGAAGATCGGCTATGTCCAAGGGCATAATTTGAAACAGGCGGAGGCACGAGAACAGGCCGAGCGCCCCTACCCTGACATGGTCAAATATGGTGAGGGCATCTGGCATTGTATTCACCCGGAGTTTCTGGCCGATCAGCTCACTCTGTCACTGGACCGCCTTGGACTGGCCACCCTCGATGTCTGTTTGCTGCATAACCCCGAATATTTTCTGTCTGAGGCAGCACAGCATGATGGTGGAGATCTCGCAGTAGCGCGAGATGCTTTTTATCGGCGGATTGAACAGGCCTTCACATTTTTCGAGTCTCAAGTGGCGATAGGACGGATTCGCTATTATGGCCTGTCGTCGAACACGGTCACGGCAGATCCATCGGATGCCGAGGCGACTTCGCTCTCTCGCATGTGCGACGCGGCTCGAGCTGCCGCTGCCTCACAGGGCATGGACCGCCACCACTTCTCGGTGCTGCAATGCCCCATGAATCTTTATGAGGCAGGCGCGCTGGTGACGCCTAATACCGGGATAGATCAGCGGGAGACGGTGTTGGAGGTGGCGCAACGAGAAGGGATCGCCGTGCTTGTCAATCGTCCGCTTAATGCCATGCCGACGAAAAAGAGCGGCGTACTTCGATTGGCAGATTTTCTGATCGAAGGCGATCCGGTGGACTTCGATCGACAATGCCGGACGGTCGCGGCGCTTGAAGAAGAGTATCGCACGACCATTGCCCAGGCCCTTCAACATAGTGGCCAAGGGATGGCCCCTGCCGACTTCTTCACCTGGGCCGTTGAGTTGACACGCGTACGGTCTCAGATCCAGGGGCTGGAACATTGGGAGCAGATCGAGCATCAAATGATTGCACCTCATGTCAATCAAGTGATGCAGGCACTTTCACGGCAACTGACCGGACCGGCGGCCGAGCAGTGGGTGGCCTGGCGCGATCGCTATGTACCACAGTTACTTACCCTGATGGGCGGGCTCCGGAGAGAAGCCACCGAACGCAGTCGTGCGAAAACTGCTTCGGTGTCGGCAGTCCTCAATCCCCTGTTGCCCGAAGCAAGACGCGGAGAATCGCTGTCACGAAAAGCCCTGTGGGTCCTGGCAAGTACGCCAGGCGTTACCTGTGTTTTGAATGGAATGCGTTCTCCAGCCTATGCCGACGATTCCCTTGCCGTTATGGGGTGGGAATCGCTGACGGGAGTCAGGCAGATATTTGAAAACATTGCACAGCAGGAGTCGTCTCCACCGTAACGCCGGTTGGATGAGATCTAGCAGGATGCGGACCAAGTCCTCCGGTGTGGTCTCGCCGCGCTCAGCGGCTCAGCCTGTCGAAGCGTCCACCTCGTCACTTCGCTTACTGCGGTCTTGCATGGGATCATGGGATAAGCTTCGGCTCAACGTGCCTGGCCCCAAGCAAGGCCTCAGCGAGTGAAGGGCCGAGTTGTACCCTCGGGGGTGCGTGGAGCGTCTGAACGATGCGAGAACGCCGCTGGAGGACTTTTCCAGCATACTGCTGGGACTGGAGGAAATACGCGGCCGGTTGATGAAACACTTAATGGATTCGTTTAGATTCCATACTGAGAAATGATTTCGGTGGACCGTTACTTCCCATTTCGCAGAAGGCCCTGCCACATCTGCAACGCCTGTTGTGGCCACAGACTGTCGCCTTGTCCTTGACGGTAATCTGTGTGGATTCGCCTCGTGCTCAACAATTCGATTCGTATGACGACATCTCGATAGTGTGGTGCTTCACGACGGAGCCATCGATAGGCCTCCAACGCTTCAGGAATGCGCCCGAGTGACTCTAGCGTTCTCCCTAAGAGGTAGAGGATCTGCACTTGTTCTTTTGACGATGTCTGGGGTACTTGCAAAGCTCGGCGAAAGGCCTTGACGGCTTCTTCCTGTTTTCCGCTCTTCCTGAGACTGAGACCCATTTGAGCGAAACCCTTCAACGCGAATGCGGGATCCTGTGCGGCCTTCTCAAAATGTTCTGCTGCCTGTCTGAACAGGCCCACATTCTTGAGCGCCGTTGCTCGTTCGTATGAATCGTGTCCATCGGGTGTCTCTGTCGATGCGGTGGCTTCGAGTGTCCGCAATGGTGCCTCCGGTATAGGGGCACTGTCTTCACTCTTCGACAGGTCACGGTTTGCCGTTGGAGGGCTCTCTTGTGTCAGGGATAATACGTTGTTTTCGCTCACCTTCCTGTTTCCTATGGGATATGGAAGCAAATGACAATAAACAAAACCGCAAGTCTTGGACCATTCAGTTTGGTTTTCAAACCCGTTACTTTTCAAGATCTTTGCATCTTCCTCCGTTGGTGTGGGTGAGGGAAAACAGCACGTGCTTCGTCAGATTCGTTCAGTTGGGAACGTTGGAGGGAAGAGGTTAGAGGTTGGAGGCTGGCGGAAGTTGGAGGTCGGAGGGAAGAGGTGGGGGGCAGGAAGAGAGGTTGAGGTTCAAGCTGAGTGGGTAGACGACTCAGCACCTAGAACTCAGGACTCAGCACTTTGGAGAGAGGTTGGAAGCGAGAAGAAAGACCAAGGTTAGGCTAAGCAGAAGTTACTGTTACGCGATAGGCATCCATACTCTAGCACTCGAAACCTCAACCTAAGCATTAATGTTTCACAAAGCCGACGGATTTTTCGACGGTCTGCTAGAAGTGGACCTCTCGCAGCGCATTGCGGTTGGCAAGGAACCACTGCATCGTCTTCTTGAGTCCTTCCCGGAGCGCGTGTTTCGCCTGAAAGCCAAAGAGTTCTTTGGCCCGGCTGACATCCAGGCACCGTCGAGGCTGCCCGTTGGGTCTGTAGACCCAGCTTGATGCGGGCTGCGGCTTTGGTGATCTTGCGCGTCACAAACGTTTCGCCACGCCGGGGCGATTCATGGTTGAATAAGATGCCGTTACAGGCAAAGAGGTCATAGGCTTCTCGATAATTGACGGTGATCCAGTAGGAATAGACCTTGGCTGCTCCATAGGGACTGCGGGGATAGAACGGGGTGGTTTCGCACTGAGGTACCTCCTGCACTTTACCGAACATCTCGCTCGATGATGCTTGATAAAATTTCGGCTTCAGCCCTGACTCACGAATGGCTTCCAGGAGGCGGATTGTTCCGAGTCCGGTAATCTCGCCGGTATACTCAGGAATATCGAAACTCACACGCACGTGACTTTGGGCACCCAGGTTGTAAATTTCATCGGGCTGGATCGTTCGGATGATGCGGTTCAGCGAACTTGCGTCGTTGAGGTCGCCATACACCAGATGGAGCCGTCGATGCGGAACATGCGGATCTTCATAAATGGGATCGATCCGTCCCGTATTGAACGAACTCGATCGTCGAATAATGCCGTACACTGCATAGCCCTTCCCGAGAAGAAACTCTGCCAGATACGATCCATCTTGGCCGGTAATGCCACTGATCAGGGCTTTTTTCACAAGACCACTCCTTAGATTGCGTTGGAAGTGGCTGAATTATGTCTCGATTACACAGCGTTGTCTACGGACTGCCCGGTTTTGCTCGTTCTGCGATCTTCTTATGGTTGTTCTTGCACGGAACCTTCGCTCCACACTAGAATGGCTTACTCAAAAGGACGAATGATCCGAAGTCGGGCTCGAAGACTATGACTATGCGTCGGGGCATCATAATCGCCTATGTTCTGTGTGGCACCTTTCTCGTGGCCCACATCGTCAACGCGGTGATTGCGGAGGCCTTGTCTGTTCCAGCTGGGCTGGTACGGCCATCTCCTCGTTCCGACCGAGAGACTGACGTGAATGCTACCCTGCCCGTTTTGGTTGAGCGTATTAGGACGAGCGGACTCTTTCCCCTGCCGCCCGACCCCCTGGGTATAAGCACCTCTGGGTCCGGCGCACCGCCTGCCCGTGCCCCATTAAATCTGGCGTCGAAGCTCAGGCTGCTGGGGGTGGTGATCGGCGATCATGAGGGGATCTCGGCCATCGTTGAAGAACTTTCCAGCAAACGCCAACTATTTTTCAGGTTGCATGAGCAAATACCCGATGTGGGTGAGATCAGCGAAATCCGGCGGGACGGGATGGTCGTTCGTCAGGGCGATCAACAGGAGTTGCTCGAACTCGCCGCCTCACAGACCGAGAAGCCCCCGTCTGCCCCAGTACCAGCGGGAGTAGCCGTAGCGCCGGTACCTGGGAGTCCAATGCGTACCGTGCTCGATCGGAGAGAAGTTGAACAAGCGATGGGCGATCTGCCCAAGTTATTGTCCCAGGCGAGAGCCGTACCCTACCTGGTGAATGGAGCGATGAATGGGTTTCGTCTGGACTTTATCGCGCCATCAAGCTTTTACGAGAAGATCGGTTTGAAGTACGGGGATGTCCTCCAGCAAGTCAATGGCGTGGACATTCGTGATCCTGGTACGATGCTCTCGCTCTTCCAGCAGCTTCGCAACGAGAAGACCGTTAAACTTGATGTCTTGCGTAACAATCAACGAACCGCGATGACATTCGACATTCGCTAAGTCCCCTGTATCCTCCTCTGTTGCAGCCCCTTTCTGCTTTGAACAACTGGCTGTCGTTCTCAGCTTCTAATGTAGGCGGGATTCGGAAGGCATGCCTCTCAGAACGGCTAGCAGGATGCTGAAAAAGTCCGCCAGCGGCGTTCTCGCTTCGCTCAGAAGCTCAACGTACCGAAGCGTACGCCGTCGCCTCTTCGCTCGCTGCGGCCTTGCTGGACAGCCTTTTTGAGCATCCTGCGCGCGGTTCTCCTGTTGTCCTAGATGCGCGGGCCATTGAATTTCCACCGTGCCACAATAGGTGTTCCGCAGCCTGATAGAGTGAAGAGGCCTTCGTGAGCTTGTCAGAGAGATCCGGTAGAGAGTATTCTTTCACGCTCCAAAGGCTTGTGGTCTTGTCCCAAGGCGGACAGGCTCTCCCAGGGATGAACCATCCATTGTTGTGTGTTTTGTGATGAACAACGAACATTCCGGCCGGCCCCTGTTAGGAGCGATCCTCGAAGACAAATTCGGCTTGACCGAAGCCAAACTGCTTGAGGCGATTAATATTCAAGGGACCAAGGGGGGGCGTCTAGGGGAAATCTTGATCCGACTCAGAGGGATTACCGAGGATCAACTCCTCCAGGCACTTGCCATTCAATTTGAAATTCCCTGGCTCGCGAATCTTGATGTGAGCCAGGTCGACCATGAATGGGTCAAAAGGGTTCCGATTCACTTTGCCCGCCGCTATCACGTGCTCCCTCTCAAGACAGAGGATGGATCTGTGCTTGTGGCGACGACCGATCCCATGGAAACGGCTGCGATGGACGACCTTCGACTGTTGCTCGGCCTTCCGATCAAACCGGTGCTGACGAGCAGTTTGTCGCTCCTGGCCTGCCTGAATCGTGTGTATGATGAAGCGGCGAGTCCTGCAGGGGCAGAGCAAGTCATGGAGGATATGGCGGCCAGCGAGAGCCTGGATCAAATTGCTCACAAGTTGGATGAACCACAGGACCTCCTCGATGCCACAGACGAAGCCCCCATCATTCGGTTAGTCAATTCCGTGCTCTTCCAAGCGGTGAAGCAGCGAGCGAGCGATATTCATTTCGAATCGTTCGAACGGGGGCTGGTCGTTCGGTATCGCATCGACGGAGTGCTCTATCCCGTCTTGACACCACCCAAACATCTACAAGCGAGTATTATTGCGCGATTGAAAATCATGGCTGGCCTGAACATCGCGGAGAAACGATTGCCGCAGGATGGCCGGTTTCGGATTCGGACTGCGGGGAAGGATGTCGATCTCCGTGTCTCGGTACTGCCGACCTCACACGGCGAACGGGTGGTCCTACGTCTGTTGGAGAAAGAGAACCGGCTCCTGAATCTGTCGGAGATGGGTTTTACGCAGGATCGGTTGGGCATCATCCAGCAGCTGATCCAATTGTCACACGGCATCATTCTCGTGACCGGGCCGACCGGGAGCGGCAAGACGACGACGCTCTACGCAGCATTGACTCACATCAATGCGCCGGACAAGAACATCATTACCGTCGAAGATCCGGTGGAATATCAGCTGCTCGGCGTGGGCCAGATGCAAGTAAATCCCAAGATCAACCTGACGTTTGCCGCGGGGCTGCGGTCGATCCTCAGGCAAGATCCCGATGTCATCATGATCGGCGAAATACGCGATCGTGAGACCGCCGAAATCGCCATTCATGCCTCACTCACGGGGCATTTGGTCTTCTCCACGCTCCATACCAACGATGCAGCGAGCGCAGCCACACGATTGATCGACATGGGCATCGAACCATTTCTCGTCGCCTCCTCGGTGGTGGCCGTCTTAGCGCAACGGCTCCTGCGGCAGGTCTGTTCGGACTGCAAGCAGCCCTATCACCCGGACGATGAAGAACTGATTCGGCTCGGGATCGTCCCGCCGAGGGTGCGCCCCACATTCTATCGTGGAGTCGGATGCCAGACCTGTGCCCAAACCGGCTATCGAGGCCGAACAGGCATTTTTGAACTCCTCGTGCTGGACGATGAGATCCGCCGCCTCATCGGCAACAAGGCGGACTCGACGTCGATTCGTCAAGCGGCAATGACAAAGGGGATGGTGACGTTGAAAGATGAAGGTGCAGAGAAAGTGTTTCACGGGGTGACGACGACCGAGGAGTTGATGCGGATTACCCAACAGGAAGTCGAGATCTAGCAGGATGCCCGTCTATCACTATAAAGGCTATCGAAACGACGGCGGAGCCGCAACTGGCATCATCGATGCCGAGAGCTCGAAGGTTGCGCGCGTAAAATTGCGGAACGTCGGCGTGTTTCCCACCGATATGGTGGAACAGGGCTCTGCCACGGTCGGTTCAACCACTGGCATTTCTGGCAGATCCTCTGCTGGAATCGGGCGCCCCCCTGCCCTCAGCACGACCGATGTGGCGATGATGACCCGACAGCTGGCAACGTTGCTGGTGGCTGGTCTTCCGCTGGTCGAGGCGCTCAGCGTGATGGTGGATCAAACCGAAAAGAAATCGGTGAAGAGCCTCATGGCCGATATCCGCGAAGAAATCCGTGGTGGTGCGTCCTATAGTGCCGTGCTGGGACGCCACCCTCGCGAGTTCTCCCAGATTTACGTGCACATGGTGCGGGCCGGTGAAGCCAGCGGAGCGTTGGATCAGATCTTATTCCGCCTTGCAGAGTTTCTGGAAAAGCAGTTGGCGCTCAAGCACAAAGTGACGAATGCCATTCTGTATCCTGCCCTGATGTTGATCGTCGGTGTCTCGGTGCTATTTTTCCTCATGACCTTTGTCGTTCCGAAAATCACCGCCGTCTTTACGAGTTTGAAGCAGGCCCTCCCCTGGCCGACAGTCGTGCTGATGAACGTCAGTCATTTTCTTGCAGACTATTGGGCGGTGATTCTTGGTGGGGTGGGTGTGATTGTGTGGGCGGTGCGTCGGGCGATGAAGACGGAAGCGGGACAGCTCACGGCCGACCGATGGCTGCTGAAGCTTCCGCTCATCGGTGAGGTTGCCCGTATGGTCGCCATCTCGCGGCTCACGAGCACGTTGTCCACCTTGTTGGCGAGCGGTGTGCAGTTGTTGGATGCCATGGAAGTCGCGAAGCGTGTGATGAGTAATCGTGTGCTGGAACATGCGGTTGAGGGGGCCCGACAGAATATACGTGAAGGAGAGACGATTGCCGAACCGTTGAAGCGCAGCGGAGAATTCCCAGCGCTGGTCACCCACATGATTGCGGTCGGCGAACGGAGCGGTGAAATGGAGGAGATGCTTAGTCGAATCGGACAAATCTATGATGGAGAAGTGGAAAGAGTCATTACGCGGTTCACGTCGCTCCTGGAACCGATCATGATCTTGGTCATGGGTGTCTTGGTGTTCTTTATTGTGGTGGCGATCTTGCTGCCCATCTTTGAGATGGGACAGATGGTTCGCTAGAGGCAGTGATCAGTGGTGGGTCTAACGTGAGGTGTTCGATGAGTGGAAGAGAGCAGGTCGAGGGCATGTGGAGGATGTGGAGCGGGAAACACCGGCATCGAGGCTTCCTCGCTTCACGCCTCGCGCCTCGCGCCTGCGGTGGAGCCGCCGGTTTTACGTTCATCGAGATCATGGTTGTGGTGGCCATTCTTGCAATCCTCGCCGCCTTGGTTATCCCTCGCATCATGGGACGGACTGATGATGCCAAGCGCACGGCGGCAAAAGTTCAAATTAGAAATATCGAAGGTGCCTTACAGCTCTACAAGCTCGACAACGGTGTCTATCCCTCGACTGAACAAGGATTGAAGGCCTTGGTGGAAAAACCTTCGGTCGGGGTGATCCCAAAGAAGTGGAAGATCGGTGGATATCTTCCAAAACTTCCGGAAGATCCCTGGGCCAACCCCTACAAGTATCTGAGTCCCAGCCAGAAAGGTGAGTTCAAAGCTGAGTACGAGATTATCTCCCTTGGAACGGATGGAGAAGTGGGTGGCGAAGGGATCAATGCAGATATTACCAATTTCAATCTGGATAAAGACTAAGCCGGCAATGATCATTGGTCATTCGTCATCTGGTGAAACACACCGGTCGGGCAGGTCTCGCCTTTCGCGCTTGTCCCGCGGCTCACACCTGACGCCTCACGCCTTACGGTCCTCACGTGGATTCACCATTCTGGAAATCATCGTTGTGCTTTTCTTGCTCGTCGGGTTGCTTGGGATCATCCTGCCTCGATTTTCGCTGGATGACAGTCTGGGCACTGTTGGCCGGCGGATGGTCGGAACTGTGCGATCCCTTCAGAGTCTTGCCATGTTGACCCAAAAGACGGTCCGCCTGTACGTTGATATAGACCAAGGGGTCTACTGGCCGGTGATCCTGGACGGGAACCAAGAAAAGGTGCCGACTGATCCCACCTGGGCCACGCCGTTGAACCTCCCAGCCACCATTCGCGTTTCGGATATCCTGGCGAGTCAGGGGAAAAAAGAATCCGGTCGGGCCGATCTGTTTTTCTACCCCACTGGAAGGATTGATCCAGCGACGATGCATTTGGTGGATGCGCGCAACAACATTCTGGCCATTGTCATTGAGCCGGTTACAGGAGCGATCCGCATGAGCGATGAGCGGATTGAGCCTCCCACGCAACTCAAAATTCTCGATCGGGTAAGGCCGTTGCTTAAGACTGCAGAGGCAGTCAGGTAATCCCGCTAACACTGAGAAAGCTGTGTCATCGCAGGATATTCTTCTTATGGGGAGTGAACGGGGGTTCACGTTATTGGAGGTATTAATCGCGCTCGGCATTCTCGCGCTAGCGCTGCCGATCTTATTGGGACTTCGCAATTGGGATCTGGACCTTCATGCGAGAGCCAAGGAACTCACGACTGCCACGATCCTCGCGCAGGAAAAGTTGGTCGAGACGGAGTTGGGGACGCTCTTGCCCCTCGGTGAAACAGGCGGAGAATTTCAGTCGACCCCCCTGGGCTCGCAAGCCACCGCCGAGATCACGAATCGCCCGTCGAGTTATCGCTGGAAGCGGATTGTGTCCACCACACCATTGCCGATCGTGCGGGAAGTCAAGATTCAGGTTCTGTGGCCGCGAGGAACAACGGAAGAAATGGTCGAGGTCAGTACCTATGTTTTTTCGACAGGCGCCACGGGGTTCTGAGGGCGGGTTTACCCTGATCGAGATCCTGCTGGCGGTGTCTCTGGTCGCCATGATGGCCACATTGGTCTTTGGGTCCCTCTATGTCACGATAAGCGCGATCGACGCGGCACGAGCAAACTCGGCCAATGAGCAGATCGTTCGCAGTACCTTACGTGTCATGACCGATGAGCTGTCGGTCGGCAAGGACGTCCCGACCTTTCCTTGGACGGGGATCAACGGCCAGCAGGACGGTCAGCCTGCGGATTCGGTCGCCTTTCTCACTATGGGCCAGTTTCGAGGGGCAGAGTCGGCCAACGATACCGAACTGGTTCGTATCGTCTATACCAGAGAGGGCGATCGCCTCCTTCGATTCGTGCGAAGGAATCTCTACGGTCTGACAGACGAATCCATCGAGCAAGTCGAGCTGGCCACCAAGGTGAAAGGGTTCAACGTGCGCTATTACGACAGCAAGAGCAATCTCTGGCTGGATGAGTGGGATGGCCGTGGGCACGGGTCTCCGAAAGCGATCTTAATTGAACTGACGCTGCTCCAAGAGCAAGCGGAACTCCAGACCGTTCGCCAGTGGGTGGCGGTGGGGGCATCATGAGAACCTCGCCGTTTGCCTGGCCTGAGACACTGAAGTTGAAAGGCGATCCCAGTTGAAGCCGTGCGGGCAACAATTGGGGTCTTTCAGGTATTGTTAGGACGACTGGTGATAGACTACGCCGTCCAACTACCGGGAGGGGCGCAAGCTGGCGTTGGGCGAGCCTCGGGATCTCTGACTATGGCCTCGTGGAACTTACAAGGTCCTGTCGCTGTCAATGGCCATCTCCAGCAGCTGGATCTTGCGACAGTCCTAAAACCCTACGTGAGCCGAGGGACAGTCCAGGGAGATTTCATACATCAATGGAACAGTACACAAGGCGCCCATGCTGCCCTTAAAGGGGAAGGGACCGTGAAGGTTGAAATCAAAGACCTCGCAGTTGAACGGATCGTTGCAGGCACCTCCTCGATCCCCTCGCTCACGTTCGGCCAGATCCAAGCCTCGCTCGCTTGCCGCGATGACGCATGCGACGTCACGGAATTGAAGGGAGACGGTGTGGACGGATCGTTTACGGCCCAGGGGCATGTGATGTTGCGGCAGCCGGTGCAGCAGAGCCTTCTGGATCTCACAGTGACCGTGATTCCCGGCGCCGGATTTGCGCAAAAAGCGGCGAGCCTCTCGCTGCCGCCGTTCCAGCCCGGAACCCCCTTTACATTCAAGCTGGTGGGGCCGATCATGAATGCGAGAGTGGCGCTCTAACAGGCGGCGTGACGTGCGAGAAAGGCGGGATATGCGAGACGGGACAAGATTGCGCAGATCGTTGTTCCAAGCAATTTCGATGGTCTTCCGCGTCTCGCGTGTCTCGCCAATCTCGCCCGTCCCGCGCCGGTCATGAGGAGGGAACAGGGTTGTCGATGATTGCTGAATGTGTCGGGCTCGATATCGGACAGACGGCCTTCAAGGCCGTGCGGTTTCGCCGCCGTCTGACAGGGCGTGAATCGGTTGAATATTTCCACCTGCCCGTTCCCTATGGACGTCAGGAACAAACGGAGCCGGCACATCGCGCGACCATGCTTAGAAATTTCCTCTGGCAGCATGGGTTGTATGGCAGTGGGGAGATTGTCACAGCACTCCCCTGCCAGGATGTGTTTGTCAGAACCCTCTCCTTCCCTTTTCGCGATGCCTCCAAGCTGGCGCAAGTTGTCCCATTCGAGATGGAAAATCTGATTCCTATGCCCTTGGAGGACGTCATGGTCGGCAGTGTGTTATTGCCGGCGCGAGAAACCCAGGAAGGGACTGCGAAAGCCAACGGGTCCGACGTCCTCGTCACAGCAGCACCCAAAGTAAAAATTGCTGAACATCTGCAGTTTATGGCCTCCGCGGATCTGAACCCTTCTGTGATTACGATTGACGGCATGGCCTTGTTTTCTGTCAGCCAGTTTCTGAAAGAAGAAGGGGCCCAGGTTCCCGGCGACATGGCGATCATCGATGTCGGAGCCTCGAAGACGACCTTGTGTCTTGTGCACGAAGGTCGTCCCGTGCTGTTGCGGACCCTGTTGTGGGGCGGGAATCATCTCACCCTTGCGCTCTCCGTTCGCTATGCCTGCAGCTTCGCCGAGGCGGAACGACGGAAGCGGGCCATGGCCGTACAGGAAGTCGATGCCTGGCTCGAACCGGTCCTCAAAGAGTTACGCGTTTCCCTCCATGCCTATGAAAGCACCATCCATCAACGGTTGACTCATTGTTGGGTATCGGGCGGCGGTTCTAAACTGAAAGAACTGAGTGGGCATATGGCGCAGCAACTGGGATTGCTCCCGGTCGGCCCTCGGCAAGGATTTGGATCGAGTTGTCCCCGCGCGTTTTCCATTGCATTTGGATTGGCGATCCATCCAAACATTGTCCGCCCCCGCTGGAAGTCTCGACTGGTGGGATCAGGTCTCGCTCTGGACTTCAAAGCCGGCAGCGATGCCGCCTCGGCCACAACAGATATCTCGAAACGGGATCGACAGTTGGCCTTGTGGGGCGGACTCATCCTGGCTGTTCTGGTGCTCATGGATCTTTCCATGCGCGTCGTGCTCAAGGATTCGACAGTCAAGGACCTCAAGCGCGGGCTCCAGGCGCAATACGAGCAAGCATTTGGTCCAGGCGCCAGCCCGGGTGAGGAGTTGGACCAGGCCCGGTATCGAGTTTCGCAGCTGGAGAAAAGTCTCTCGATCGTCGACGGCAGAGGCTACAACGTCCTTGCCGGCCTTGCAGAACTGGTTAAACATGTGCCGTCAGGCATACCTTTGAAGGTACGAGATCTGACGATCGACGGGACCAGCATCCATCTGGAGGGAGAAACCACGACCTTCGATGCGGTCGAGAAGATCAAGCAGGCCTTTGTGGCGGACGAGACCTTTCATGACGTCTCCATCAGCGATACCCGTGTCGGGGCCGTGCCGAACCAAGTTGTGTTTCGTCTCACCTATACGGTGCAACGGCCATGATGCAGATGCTCAAGGAACGGTGGCAGCATTTCTCACAACGCGAGCGTCTCATCGTCTCTGCAGGCGGGGCCATGGTCGCGGCAGCGCTGATCTTTCTGCTGATCATCGATCCGCTCATGGCGACAATCGACAAACTCGATCGACAAGCGCGACGGAAAGCAAAAGACAGCCAGGAACTTGCGCTCGTCGCGCAGGAGTACGTCATCAAGCAGGCGCGGATTGCCAAACTTGAACAACGCATGCCGAGCCCCCCGGCCCAGTTTTCGTTGCTGGCGTTCATAGAAGAAGCGACGACGGCGACGCAGATTCGCGATCGCATCGTCGGCTTGCAGCCGCAGGCCCCCATCGTCATTCAGGGCTATCAGGAAACCGCTGTCGACCTTCGGTTGGACGGCGTCTCGCTTCCCCAGCTGCTCGCACTGCTGGTGGCTATCGAGCAGGCACCCTATGACGTTCGGGTGCATCATCTGCAGATGAAACCAAAATACGATAATCCGGTCAATCTCGACGCCACGCTGAAGATCGTGACCTATGCGAAAGTCTGATGAACATGGTATCGCCCTCCTTCTCACCCTCCTGGTTCTCACCCTTCTGGTTGCGCTGATTCTCGAGTTCGATGCCGAGGCGAGGCGGGAATACCGGGACGCTGCGGCCTTTCGCGATAACTTCAAAGCTACCGTGCTCGCGCGCGCGGCGGTGCAGGCAGCTCGTGGTGTCTTGCAGCAAGACTTCGTCAAGGACAAGCAAACGGGGGAATTTTTCGACGCCCCCACCGACTTGTGGGCCCTTCCCATCACGAATTATGCCATCGGCGACGGCCTACTGACCGCCCAAATCGAGGATGAACAGGGCAAGCTGAACCTGAACGACCTGGTGGCCGGCGGAGACCCCAATGCCAAGAATAAAAAGGTGTTACGGGTCAAGCGGCTCTTCGAACTCCTGCAGATCAATCCGGATCTCGTAGATGCGATCGTCGATTGGGTGGATCAGGACGAGAAGCCAGAACCGGCCGGCGCTGAGAGCCTCTACTATCAAACGCTGCATCCCTCCTACCGGGCGGCGAACCTTCCATTGCAGACACTCTTGGAGTTGCGACTGATTAAGGGGATGACGCCTGAGATCATTGAAAAGCTCTCAAAGCTAGTGACCGTCTATCCGTCAGAAGGACAAAGCAAGGTGAATCTGAATACCGCCGATCCCCTCGTGATTCAGGCCCTCGATTCTGATATCACGCAAGGTATGGCTGCGGAAATTGTCCAGGCTCGACCCTTCAAAACCATTGTGGAGTTGGATCGTGTGAGTAGTTTTGAGGACATTGGGAAGAAACTCCGTCCCGAAAACCTGTACGACATCAAGAGCAACCTGTTCTTGGCCCGCATGATGGTAAGGGTGAACGAAGTGACCAGAAACGCGACCGTGGTGCTCCAGCGCGATCAGAATACTGGAACAGGCACGGTGCTGTACTTCCGTGTCCTCTAACACGTGTCATTCTGATCCCGTGCTGGCAACCAAACAGACCTCTGGCCGGCCGGGATAACAGGCTCATCTCACCCCCAGGTCGCACTGCCCCCAGCCGGACAGCCGGCGCTGAAGCCGATACCTCGGCGACCAACCTGACAGAATCCGTGAATGACCTTCGTTTGCAAATCCGCGAATTCACCAACACTAAATCTTGACCTGCGTTCTTCACTGAAAGAACAATCAGGCACGATCGTGAAACTCAAGCCGAACACGACCGGTTTCGCAACGAGATAAAAACGGGAACCTCTAAGCCTTCCTCCTAACCTAAGCACTCTTTTAAGCAGGCCGCACTGTAAAAATTTTTCACAAGGTTAATAATTTAACACGCTGGTAACACTCTGTTATCAGCCCTATAACATGGTGCCCATATATTCCTGTGGTGTATAGGGCAAGTGAATCGAATCAAAGTTATCAGGTGAGCATCCAGCAAGCATTCAGCAAATGATGCCAAGGAAAGCATTCAGGATTGGCTTTGATCTTCACCTCCTGAACAAGCGGTTACCGCATAACGCATCCTTTCTTATCTCTTATCCACGGTGAGTTCGAACTGAGTCAACCATCCACCTAAACAAGGAGTTAGCCTCATGAATCTTATGCATCTCTCAGCGCTCATGACTCTGACCCTGTGCGCAGTGTTGTCCGGGTGTGCCGTTAACAAGCCTTTTCCGCCAGAAGTTATGGAAAAAGTCTCTCCGACTTTTCATTTTGAGGCGTGGCGTGACGCGGGTCCTACGAATGAGTCAGGGAAATCCGATGCAGGGATCAAAATCGAGCTGGGAGGCCGGATCGTCCAAGCTACCAAGAACGGCAAGGGCATCGTGATTGTCGCGGCGCAACTTCCCATCGTGAATCATCCCGTGTATGGCCCCACGGAAGATGTCAACAGAACAGGTGACTATGAATTCGCCTTTCTCTATCCAGGAGAGCTTGAAACGCTGGATCTGATGAAGGGGAATCGGTTCATCATTGTGGGAACGACCACGAGCAGACGGCCGGTCCTGGTGAATGGCATACCCAAAACCGAGCCCTTCTTAATCGCGGACTGCATCCATGTGTGGCAGACAGGCGGGACCGAAATCGCAGAATTTAAAGAAGATGTTGGAGG
>VBOM01000362.1 GCA_005877535.1 Nitrospirota bacterium
CTACAGGGAAGTGCTCACGATCCAACGCACGGAGCGGAATCAACAGGCCATCGCCCATACTCTTGTGAACCTCGGTAATCTCCACATCGGCGCCGATCATCCTGAGAAAGCCCGCCCCTACTATCTGGAAGCGTTGGATCTATTGCGCGACCTAAAAGACGATCGCGCGCTCGGCATTCTCCACAACAATTTGGCGTTGCAAGAGGCTCGTGATGAACAGTGGGAGCAGGCCGTCACGTCGTTCAAGCTGGCGCTCGACTATCACCGGGCCGTCGGGAATGAAGAAGGACTCGCGGTGACCTATAGCCAACTCGGCAAGTGCTTTCTCGATCAGGGCGACCTCACCAAAGCTGAGCGCTGCCTGAACAATGCCTCGGAACATTACATCAAGCTCGGCAACGAACCGGCCGAAGCCGCAGTGCTCCGACTCCTTGCCACTGTGTATGACACCCGGCAGGATCGTGTTTCAGCACGGCGGTGTCTTGAACGAGTAGTCTCTCTCGACCTGCGATACAAGCTGCCTGAGTTTCAAACCGATTCAGCCGATCTTGCGAAGCTGAAACAATCCGATTAGCAGGATGCCCCAAAAGGCCGCCAGCGGCGTTCTCGCCTCGAAAGCATCCTCAACGTAGCCCAGAGGCTACGCCTCCGGTGCTTTCATCGGCTGCGGCCTTGCTGGACAGCCTTTTTGAGCATCCTGCGCGGGGTTGTCCCGTTGCACCACACGTGCGGGCCATCGAAGCTCTCGCGTGCTGAAAAAGGGGCGGGGTGCGCGAGATATGCGAGAAAGGCGCGACGTGAAAAGAATGGATTACTACCTCGTCCCGCCATTCCCGCTCGTCTCGCATGTCTCGCGAGTCAGCTGAGGTTTTCCGCAGCCTGTTAGTCTCTCTTCACTGCCCTACCTCTCCGAACAGCCTGCACCAATTGTCCAGCATTCTTTCACTTTCCGCCAAGCCGAACCCCGGGTATTTCTAGACAGAGCCCAATCCTCTGCTATCTTTGAAGCGTCACCCTGTTGCTTCAAGTTTCATCACGACATAACCGACAGGATAATGACGTGGATGTTGCATGCCATTTCTTGCTCGGATCCTCACAACATTGGCTCTCGGATCGCTCATGACTACGACCGCTTTGCATGCCGAAGAAGTCTCGCCCAAGATCTCCGTCGGCACTCAAGAAGTCGGACTCAACGCAGGTTATCTGCTCCCTCATCGACTCACAAAGGACCACACGACCAAGCAGCAAGGCCCGGCCGTTATGCCCTACTGGATGATGACGCTGACCGATCCCATCGGGGACAGTTGGTATCGGGGCCAGATCTCACTCGGCGCCGAGATGGTCTATATCCAATTTCAGGAACCGATTCTCACGCACGGCGTCGGCTTCGCCCCGAAAATTAAATACACCTTCGTCGCACTTGACCGGATTCGACCCTATGCAGAATTCGCCGGAGGCCCCTTTTGGACCGATCTCGCCGGAAAAATCCCGGAGGAGTCCAGCCGGTTCAACTTCGTCTTGATGGCCGGATTCGGAGTCTCCTATTTCCTGACCGACCAAACGGCACTCAACGTCGGCTATCGCTTTAACCATATTTCCAATGGCGGCACGCGGTACCCGAACCTGGGACTCAATGCCAGTCTGCCCTTCGGCGGCTTCTCATTCTATTTTTAAGGAGCGCGGCACTATGACACGTCATCTCTTTCACTGGACAATGCTTGGACTCGTCGGATTGATGACGACTACGACGGTGGGATGCACGCGATGGATCGATGTCATCCCCTCAACGACCAGCCGCCTGGAGTCAGTCACGCAGACCATCTTCAACAATGAGCGGGTTCCGTTCGTGATGGACGGGTTCCGCATGACACAGAACGGTGCTCCCCAGAACCCTTCGACCGAGGTCGAACACCGCATCTTGAACAGCGTGCAGGAGACGCGCTTATTTTCGACCCTTGTCCCGCTTGGAGGGAATGCTGCTTCGCTCGGCGATAAAGCGGTGACCGCCCGGATCACCTTTGATGAAACGATCGACCCTCATTCGGGAGAAACAGCCTGGAAGGGGTTTATCATCGGAGCGTCCATGTTTCTCTTGTCGCCGATGATCGAGCTTAACTATGACTATGCCGCACAGGCCAGCCTCGAACTCGAACGCTGGGACGGCCAGGTAAAGCGCTATGAGGCACGCTCCGCTGGTACTGTCCACTATACTGTGTTCGGCGCCACGCCGATTATGATCGGCGAGCTCAAGGGACAGGTCACTGAAGCCTGTCTGACTGAACTTATGGATCAACTTGTTCAGGACACCAACTTCTATGTAGCAAGCAGCACCCCTCTACCGGACTCGCCCATTCTCACGGTGACCGTGAAGGCACGAAAACCCCTGCATACTCCTGCTACTCTTTCAGTTGTCCCCATCCCAACCGCGTTGGCACCATAAACAGAATCTCCCGCTGTCTTACCTCCGCTCTGGCCGACCCGGCTCCCTCAATGCTATAGTGGCCCAGCCACCAGGGAGCCTTGCATGATGGACATTGACGCATTTCGACAAATGGTCGCCAAAAATCCAAAAGGATTTCTCGGTCGTTATGGATTGGGCAATAAAATCCTCCAGGAAAGCGGCAATCTCGAAGAAGCCATCGAACATCTCCGCGTCGCCACGCAGCTGGACCCGACCCACGTTGCTTCGCACCTGGGCCTCGGGCGGGCCTTGATCTCTTTGGGCCGGAAGGATGAAGCGAAGCCCATCTTGCAAGCCGGTATCGATGCAGCACAGTCCGGTCGATCCAGCGGAGGCGTGGACCTAGTCCCTGAGATGCAAACGTTGTTAGAACGAATCGGGTCGTGAGGGTGAGAGGAGTCTCCATGAAGATTGAAGAAGC